>JAYUWY010000292.1:0-6702 GCA_043753285.1 Gemmatimonas sp.
CATTGGATTCCAGTTTCTCGCGGAAGCCGGTGCGTTTGGTCTCACCACAGTGATGACCGGATGGATGGGCACCACGATTCTCGCGGGGCATGAGATTGCGCTGAGCTTGGCATCCATCACGTTCATGGTGCCGATGGGTGTCGCGGCAGCGGCAGCCGTGATGGTGGGGCACGCGATTGGTCGCCAAGATGTTGCGGCTTCGCGGCGTGATGCGGTGGCGGCCCTCGTGGTCGGCGTCGGCTTTATGGCGTTGTGCGCAGTGATCTTTGCGCTCATCCCCGGAACGCTCGCGGGACTCTACACACACGATGCGGCGACGTTTGCGCTCGCGGCGTCATTGATACCAATCGCTGCGGTGTTCCAGGTGTTTGACGGCACGCAGGTGATTAGCGCGAGCATTCTGCGCGGCACGGGTGACACGCGCATTCCCGCCGTGCTGCACGCGATGGCGTTTTGGGTCGTCGGTATTCCGCTCGGCGCGCTGCTCGCGTTTAAATACGAGATGGGCGCCGCTGGATTGTGGTGGGGACTCACGGCGGGGCTCGCGGCCGCTGGGGCGTTCCAGCTCAGCCGCGTGCGTCGCCGCTTAGGGCGCGATATCTCTCGCGTGACGATCGACCATCACTGAGTCGGTTCGCTAGCGGGCGTCGCTGTGGCTCACGGGAAATGCTGTTCACCACAGAGAGCACAGAGAGCACAGAGAACTGCGAGTACAAATACTTTGGGGGCTCGCGCCGATTGATCGGTGCGAGCCCCCATTTCAACCTCTGTGTACTCTGTGCTCTCTGTGGTGAAGCGCCCTTAAAGCCCCTTCGCCGCGAGCAGATCCATAAACTGCTTGGGATCCGTAATGGACGACAGTCGCTCGGGCACGTCGCTCTCCTTGGAGAACTGCGCAATTTTGCCGAGCACCGGGAGATACTGATTCGACACCTCGAGCGGCGGCGCGACGATCAAGAAGAAGAAATTGACCGGCTTATCATCGAGCGCCTTAAAGTCCACGCCGCCAGCTTTGCGACCGAACGCCACGCGGAGCTTGCTCACGACCATCGAGCGGCAATGGGGAATGGCGATGCTACGTCCCATCCCCGTCGAGCCGAGGTTTTCTCGGCGTTTGAGCATCTTGTAGAGGGTGGCCTCGTCCTTTTCAGGCAGGCGGAGGAGCCCAATGAGCTCCTTCAGGATGTCGTCCTTCGTGGTGCCAGCGAGATCGAGGTTGATCGCGTCTTCGGCGAAGAATTCCCGGAGTTCCATACGAGGATTCTAACCGGGCGGGGGAGGGGCGTCAAATGGTTATATTGCAAGCGTTTGAGTCCCGTCCTACCTTTCCTAGCTAATGCGATTCCCGTACCCCACCGGCACTGCCGCCGTCCCCATAATTCTGGCCCCCATGGCTGGCGTCTCGGAATCTCCATTCCGACGCCTCTGCCGTCAGTGGGGCGCGGACGTCGTCGTGACGGAGTTTCTCTCGGCCGAGGGCATCCGCCGCGAGAACGAAGCGACAATTTCCAAGCTGCGCTTTTCACCGGATGAGCACCCGATTGGCGTGCAGATCTTTGGCGCCGATCCTGACGCGATGCGTGAAGCCGCCGCGCTGGTCACGGATGTATTTCATCCGGACTACATCGATATCAATTTCGGCTGCCCGGTGAAGAAGGTGGTCAAGCGCAACGGCGGCTCCGGCTGCCTGCGCGACTTGGACCTCGTGCAGCAGGTCATTCGCGCGGTCATCAGCGGCACACATTTGCCCGTGACCTGCAAGATTCGCAGCGGCTGGAGCGAAGAAATGCGCGACCCCGTGAAGATTGGCCTCAAGTGCCAGGAAGCGGGCGTGCGTGCAATCGCGCTGCACCCGCGCACGCGCACGCAGATGTACTCGGGGGCCGCGCGCTGGGAAGAAATCGCGAAACTGAAAGAAGCGCTGGAGATTCCGGTCATCGGCAACGGCGACATCAAGACCGCCGAAGACGCGCATCGTATGTATCGCGAGACAGGCTGCGACGCGGTGATGATCGCGCGCGGTTCGTTTGGGCAGCCGTGGATCTTCCAGCAGACGCGTGCACTACTCGATGGGCTTCCGATGCCCGCCGTGCCTGGTGTGGAAGAGCGCTTCAAGATTGCGCTCGATCACGCGCGTATGGTGCAGTCCTATGAGGCGGATCCCATCGGCGCTGCGCTCGAGTTCCGTAAGCACTTGGGCTGGTACGTGAAGGGTCTGCCCAACTCGGCGGACCTGCGCAAGAAGCTCCACGCCGTGAACACGTTTGGCGAAGTGGAAGGCATTTTCGCTGAGTACCTCGCGAGCGAATGGGCGCATCCGGAGCAGGCCGCGTGAGGCGTGAGCGCGTGCGGGCGTTGCTGGCCGATGTAGCAGAAGGGCGGCTTCCAGTGGAGGCCGCTCTCTCGCAACTAGACGACGCGCCCATTGATGAACTCGGCTACGCGTCGCTCGACCGGCATCGCGCGTTGCGGCAGGGATTTCCAGAAGTCGTATTTGGACAAGGGAAGACGCCGTCGCAGGTCGTGGGGATCTGCGAGCGCCTTGAGGCGCACGGCGACGGATTTCTCGTGACGCGCGCGGATGAAGTGATTCGCGCCGCGCTGTTGTCGCGCTGGCCCGCAGTGGAAGTCAATGCGCTTGGCCGCACGGTGTTGTTGCGTGGTGCCAACGCACCAACCCGCGGTACGAAGCAAGTTGCGATTGTGACTGCGGGCACCAGTGACTTGCCTGTGGCTGAAGAAGCGGCTGCAACACTCGACGCGTTTTGCCATCCGGTGCTGCGCGTCACGGACGTTGGTGTTGCGGGCATTCATCGTATTCTCTCGCATCGCGAGACGCTCCATGGCGCGGCGGTGATTATCGTGGTCGCGGGTATGGACGGTGCGCTCCCGTCCGTCGTGGGTGGGCTGGTCCGCGTGCCAGTGATTGCGGTGCCGACGAGTGTGGGATACGGCGCCGCGTTTGATGGACTCGCGCCGTTGCTCACGATGCTCAACTCCTGTGCGGCTGGCGTGACGGTGTGCAACATCGACAACGGCTTTGGTGCCGCAGTCGCCGCCTCACGCATCCTCTCTGCCTAACTATGGCCACCGCTCTCGTTCTCGCGTTGATTGCAGTGGGAGCGTGGTGGTGGAGAGATCGTCTGCGCGAGTTGTTCGCCGCGCAGCCAGTGGCAGCCGCGGGTGAGGCCGTAGGTGGTGCGCGCCCCTTGGGTCGTGTGAGCGGCGGACGGGGTGTTGATGCGCGCACGCTGCGCGATGCATTTCGCTCGGACGAGATGCCGATTGCCGAAGAAGCGGAGCGCGATGACCGCGCGATGCTGGTGCGCATTCTTTCGCTGCTCACATCTGTCGTCGGCGCACACGAAGCGGTGCTGTGGCAGCCGCACGAAGGCGAAGGCGGGCACCTCGTGGCTGGCGCGTGGTCGCGCGGCACGGAGCCACCAGCATTGGGTGAGTCCGATCGTCTGCTGGTAGAACTCGCGGCATCCGAGCAGCGCACGACGTTCCAGGAGAGCACGGGCGGACTGCGCATCCTTATATGTGGCGTTCCCGTGAATGACGGGCTGGGCGCGGTGTCCGTGCACTTCCGCGAGGCACCGGGTCTGACGCGTACCGAAGTGGCTGAGCACGTGGGACGCTTTGCCCCGGAGGTCTCTGCACGCCACGAACTGTTACGCGCGCGCGCAATGCTTGCCACGCGTACCAAGCGTTTGCGAGCAATGATTCGCACCGCCACGACGCTCCAGGGCAGCCGCGATCCCATGGCGCTCGAAGAAGTCATCGTGCGGGACGCGTGCGTGGTGACTGGCGCGACGTGGGGCGTGTTGGTGCGCGGCAATCGCGATCGCGAAATCCCCGAGATTGTGCGCATGAGCGAGGAGGCGCCGACGGTGTTTCGCGATAAGATGACGGCGAAGCGCGACACACTGGTCGGCGAAGTCTTTTACGGTGGCAAGCCTCGCGTGCTGAGCGATGCGCGCGCACTGGTGGCGTCGAAGGAGCACGTCTTCGATGCAACACCCCTTCCGTCGGGCACTCGCTCGTTGCTGTGCGTTGCCGTTCGACGATCCGCGACGGAGCCGTGCATTGGCGTCTTGTTGCTCGGTCACACGGAACGCAACGCGCTGACTCAGCCGGACTCACACGCGGCAGCGGATTTGGCAACCATCGCCGCCGGTGCGCTCGACACCGCCTGGGCGTGGCAGGATGCCACCACCAGTGCGAAAACGGATCAGCTCACGAACCTGCCAAATCGCCGCGGCTTTGAAGAGGAGTTCGCGCGAGTGATCGCCGAGACTGATCGCTTCGGCGGCGAGTCGGCGTTGGTCATCGCGGATGTGGACCACTTCAAGCTCGTGAACGACACCTACGGTCACGATGCGGGTGATCAGGTGCTGAAGGCAGTGGGTGCGACGCTGCTTGCGATGGCGCGCAATACTGACAAGGTGGCGCGCCTCGGTGGCGAAGAACTCGCGATTCTCCTGCCGCAGACGGACAGCGAGGGCGCGATGGAGGCCACCGAGCGCTGCCGCAAAGCGATTGAAGAGCTCGCCGTGCGCACGAGCGTGGGCACCGTGCGCGTCACCGCGAGCTTTGGTGTGGCGATGTACCCCGCGCGCTCCGGCGCTGCGGGCTCGCTCTTTGATCGGGCCGACCAGGCCCTGTACGCCGCAAAGCATGGCGGGCGTAATCAGGTGGTTCTGGCACCTCCGCCTAGCGTCTAAGCCACCGTCGGGGACAAAACACCCCGCTCGTGTGTATATTTAGCACGTAGTCAGGGGGCGACTGGTTTCGATTGTGTGGGTGGCTCCATGGTTGCGCGCCGAGGTCCTCGGGCACCTCGTAAAACACTCGGGAAATTTCTAACTGCGAATAACAACTTCGCTCTTGCTGCGTAAAGCTTAGCTTTACCCCAGCAGTGCTTGAGAGGTAGCCCTGCCCGGGGCGACACTCAAGTATCGAAAATCCGGGCTGGCTCTTCGGTGTGCCCACCGCCCAAGAGTGAGATTTAGATGGGATCATCCGTACGACGGCGGCTGCTCGGCCAGCGTACGGAAAAACTAATCGAGCAGCTACGCGCGTAGACGCTGTGGAAGATCCGATGCAAGACGAGGGTTCGAATCCCTCCGCCTCCACTTGGAGCTTCAAGATGGAAGATTTAAGACGGAAGGGGAGCGCACCGTTGGTGGTGCGCTCCCCTTCTTGTTTTAGCGTGCGGTGAGTTCTGCGATGAGTTCTCTCGCGCTGCGGCCGGCACCTACGAGTGTCGCCGACGCGAAGCCGGTCCAGTCGCCGTAGCCGTGCGGGAACAGCCGTTTGTGGGCGGCGGCGTGGCGGCCTTCCATATCAAGGCGACCGCGTTCGTTAAGCGTGGCGAGTGGGGCGAGATGTGCGAGCGCTGGCTTGAAGCCGGTGCACATGATGATCGCATCAATGTGTTCTTCTTTGCCGTTCGGCCAAATGATGCCTGCTTCCGTGGCTCTCGAGAACATTCTGCGCGAGGTGAGAAGGCCTCGATCGCGCGCGCTGCGTACACTCTCAACCATCACGACATCGCCGAGTGAGCGGGGCGGTGGTGGAGTCTGGCCCGCTTTGATGGCCTGATAGCGCACGGTGGCTTGATTAAACAACACGCGGCCATCAACGTCGTCGGGCAGGAACACGGGTTCGTTGCGCGTCACCCATGTGACATTCGCGTGAGCGATGAGTTCGGCGAAGATCTGCGCGCCAGAGTTTCCGCCGCCGACGACGAGCACACGCTGGCCTGCTAAAGACTGTGGTCCTTTGTAGTGCGCGGAGTGAATGACCCGGCCCTCGAACGCGCTGAGTTCGCGTTGGAGTGACTGGTCGGGTTGCGTCCACGATCCAGTCGCGGAGATGACTGCGCCTACGGAGAATGTGCCCGCAGTGTCAGTGTCGAGTCGAATGCGATTGCCATCGGCGTGCGTGCTCAGCACGCGCACCGGGCGCTGGATGGGCAATTCATACCTTGCTTCGTATTCTGAGAGGTAGCTGAGCACCTCTGCGCGCGAGGGATAGATCGCGGCGGTGGGTGGCATGAGCCAACCGGGCAACGAGCTCCATCGTGCGGGCGAGAAGAGTTGCAGCGACGGCCATGTGTGCTGCCACGCGCCACCGCTAGTCGCTTGTGAATCGAGAATGACGAAGTCAATCTTTTCGCGGCGCAGATAGTAGCCAGCAGCGAGTGCAGCTTGGCCCGCGCCAATCACGACAACATCGTGCGAGCGCGTCGTCAAGAAACGAGTGCGGTCGCGGCGATGCAGAATGCCACCACCCAGAGCGCGGGGCGCGGCGCGAGGCGCTGAATGACAAGCGCACCAGCCACGACCGCGACATCAGCCGCACCCGCGATGCCACTGGTGAGCACGGGATCGTAGAGCGCTGCCGCGAGTATTCCGACGACCGCTGCATTCACGCCGGCGACAGCGTGCACGGCGCGCGGTGCGGCGGTGATGCGGCTCCAGAGCGGTAGCGCCGCAATCAGTAGCAAGAAGCCAGGCAGAAAAAGAGCAAGTAGTGCGACCATCGCACCAGCGACAGCAGGAGCGCCGGTGGAAATGAGCGCGCCGAGGTATGCTGACAGCGAGAACATCGGACCGGGTACGGCTTGGGCCGCGCCGTAGCCAGCGAGGAAGGCGTCGCGCGACAGCCAGCCCGTTGTCACTACAGATTCTTCGA
>JAYUWY010000293.1:0-6679 GCA_043753285.1 Gemmatimonas sp.
AGGTTGAGCACGGCGGGGTCGGCTTCGACCTGGCCGAAGTCCGGATTCACCGTGGCGTCGAGCGTCAGGTTGGACGTGATGCCGTACTTCACGTCAGCACCAAACGTGATGCTCTGCTGACGCGAGTAACCGCTGGCCGTTGGGCGCGGTGCATCGCTGGAGACAGAGTACGGCAGTACTTCCAAGCGGCGCGGGCTCGCGATGCCGCGGAAGCCATCCACCTGGCCAAACTGCGACACGAGGCCCGTCTGCGTGCGGCGATACAGCGGCCACGAGATGCGCTCGTTGTGGCGCGCCACGTCACGCCAGATTGCAAAACCAAAGGTGTGGGCTTCGGCAGCCGGAAAACGCATCTGGCTAAATGGAATGCGGTACTCCGCAATCCAGCCCTCTGCATCCACCGTCGCCGCCACATCCCATACGCCGTCCCACGAGAGATCTTCGTTGCCGTCGTTGGAGATATAGACGTCGCGCTTCACGCCCAACGGATTGGTGGTGAAGCGAAAACCGGTGCGCTTGTCGTTGTAGCTGTCCACCATCAAGTGGATGTAGTCCGACTGCGTGCGCGCATCGCGTCGCGAGAGGAACGCCATCACAGAGTCGGGCGACGGATCGTAGGCGCGCACGAGCACGTAGAGGTACTTCTCGTCAAAGGCGACCTTCGCCTCGGTGCGATAGCGCGGATCGCCATCTTCCACGGGATCAAACTGACGGAACTGCGTGATGGCGGGCGCGATACTCCACACGTCATCAGTGCCCACGCCATCAATGACGGGCGCCACGTCGGCGCGCGCAGCGGTGGCGGCACGAGCCGTCGGCAGCGGAACGTCTGGTGCCGCCGCGGGAGCCGATGCGGGGGGCACGACGACCCCTTCGCGCGGCGGCGTAGCGGGTCCAGCAGCCACGACCGTCTGAAACGCGAGTGCGAGATGTACGAGCATAACCGATCCGGGTGTTGGAGGTACCCGGTGGGGGTCGGGTCCTGCGTGGGACGACGGGCTTCTTTCGAGGTACGTCTGATGTGAGTCAGCTATTTCGACAACAAGACGGACCAAAGGGTTGCGGTGTTCCGTGCGCTGACCATTTCCTGACATTAGTTTCGGGCATCCCCCGCGAGGACTTCCCGTGCAACCAGCGCCCAACGACCGCGAGCGGCCCATCGCCGCTTTGCTGGCGCCCGACATCCTCGACTTGCTCGAAACCGATCCGCGGTCGATTGCCGCGGAGACGGAAGAGCTGCATCCGGCGGACTTGGCCGATGTTGTTGAACTGATCGATCGTGCACTGGTGCCGCAGTTGATCGCGGCGTTGCCGGTGGATCGCGCGGCCGCAGTGTTTGAGTATTTGAGCGAAGAACTGCGCATTGAGTTGCTCGAGGCGATGGAGCCCGAACAGGCTGCCGCGCTCATCACGCTCATGACGCCCGACGAGCGCGCCGACGCGCTCGATGAGATGGACGAGGAAGTCGCCGACGAAATTCTCGAAGCGATTCCCGAGCGCGAGCGCTTCGAAACCGAGCGCCTGCTGCAGTACGAGCCGGAGACGGCCGGTGGTCTGATGACCACAGACTTTGTGTCCGCACCCGAGACGTCTACTGTAGAAGAAGCGCTGGCCGCGATTCGCGTCATCGCGCGCAAGGGACGCATCGAAGCGATGCAGACCATCTATGTGGTGGACACGCGCGGTGTGCTCGCGGGCGTGATGTCGCTCCGTGAACTGCTCGCCGCGCCGGAAGGCACACGCTTGGGCGAGCTCGCTTGGTCCGAGATTGTCACCGTTACCCCAGATGCGCACCGCCAGACCGTCGCGCAGCTCACGTCCAACTACGACCTCGTCGCTATCCCCGTCGTGGACGAGGAGCGTCGCTTGCTCGGCGTCATCACGGTGGACGACGTCATTGACGTCATTCAAGACGAGCAGACCGAAGACGCGCAGAAGTTTGGCGGTCTGGAAGCGCTTGAAGATTCGTATTTGCAGGTGAGTTTTGGCGAACTGCTGCGCAAGCGCACGCCGTGGCTCATCGTGCTGTTCGTTGGCCAGATGTTTACCGCCGCCGCGATGGGCTACTTCGAAGACTCAATTAGTGCAGCGACGGTGCTCGCGCTGTTCGTGCCGCTCATTATCTCCTCGGGTGGCAACTCCGGCTCACAAGCCACGTCGCTGATCATTCGCGCGATGGCGCTGCAAGAACTTGGTCCGCGCGATTGGTCGCGCGTGCTCGCGCGCGAAGCCGGCATGGGACTCATCCTCGGTCTCCTGCTTGGCGTCGTGGGCGTGTTGCGCATTCTCGTGTGGCAGTGGATGGGCTTCTATTCGTTTGGCGATCACTACGCACTGCTCGCGACGACGATTGGCGTCACGGTTGTTGGCGTCGTGCTATTTGGAACGCTCACCGGTGCGATGCTACCGTTCGTGTTGCGTCGCGTTGGCTTTGACCCTGCGAGCGCGTCGGCGCCGTTGGTGGCCACGCTCGTGGACGTCACTGGCGTGGTGCTCTACTTCTCGATGGCGCTGCTCCTGCTGCGCGGGACGCTTCTCTGACCACTCAACGTCGGGCCGCATTGCTCGTTGTCGTTTCGGCGAGTGCTTACGGCAGCTTGAGTATTGTCACCACGCTGGCGGACGGCATCGGCATTGGGTTGCTGACGTTGATGGCATGGCGCTACACACTCGCGGCGCCAATACTCGGCGCAATCGCGGGCCCCCGCGCGCTCCTCGCTGTACCGTGGCGACGCGCGTTAGCGCTCGTCGTACTCGGCGGCGGCGGACAAGCGCTCGTCACGTTCTTCTCGTTGAGCGCGCTGCAGTGGCTGCCCGCGGCATCGCTCGGATTTCTCTTCTATACGTATCCGGCGTGGGTCGCGATTTTTGCGGCAATCAGCGGACTCGAGCGCCTCACGCCCGTTCGCATTGGCGCGCTCGCGCTCGCGCTCGTCGGCATCACGTTCATGGTGGGCGCACCGTGGAACCTCGCGTTGCCGTGGCCTGGTGTGTGGCGCGCATTGCTCTCGGCCGTGGTGTACGCGCTGTATGTCCCTCTGCTCCATCGTTTGCGCGGCCCGCTCAATCCCGCGACAGCATCGGCGTATCTCATCGCTGGTGCGTCGGTGATCTTCATGATTGCTGCAATGCGTCAGGGTAGTGTTGTCCAGACGATGACAATGATGGGCTGGGGTCTTGCGGCGACGTTGGCGATCTACAGCACCGTCATCTCGTTCCTCACGTTCTTGCGCGGACTCGAAGTACTGGGCCCCGTGCGCACGGCGATTATCTCGACGACAGAACCGCTCTTCACCGCGGCGTTGGCCTTGATCATTCTCCGGCAGCCGCTCGGCATGCCGACCATTCTTGGAGGAGCCTGCATTGTTGCAGCCATCCTCATCCTCGAACGCGCTGCGGCGACAACTAATGAACTCCCCCACGCGATCTGACGCCGGCGCATTTGCCGGCACGATGTACACCTTGCTTGCGGCGGCGGGCTTTGCTGCGGTCAGCATCTTCACATCGCTCGCGATGGCGACGGGCCTCACGCTCGCGACAGTACTCGCGTGGCGCTACACGCTTGCGGCGGTCGCGCTCGTGGGATGGGTGGGCGTACGCAACTACAAGCGCATTCCTCCAAAGGAAATGCTCATACTCGTCGCGCTCGGCGGTGGAGGCCAAGCGTTGCTCGTGTACGTGGCACTGAGCGCGCTCGGCTTTATTCCTGCGGCGACGTTGGCGTTTCTGTTCTATACGTATCCGGCGTGGGTCGCGCTCGTGCAGAGCGTGCGCGGCGCAGAGAAGCTCGACGGACGCCGCGCACTCGCGCTCGCACTCAGCTTTGGCGGCATCGGTGTGATGGTTGGCATGCCTGGCACCGAGTCGCTCGATTGGCGCGGTGTGGCGCTCGCGCTCGGCGCGGCCGCGATCTACGGCGCATACATCCCGATGATGCGCGCGTTGGCGAAGGATCATCCCGTCGCACCGGTGTCGGCATACGGGAAGATTGGCTCCGCGCTGTGCTTCCTCGTGCTCGCGGTGAGCGACGGCAGCTTCACCGCACAGATGCACACGCACACCTGGCTGGTGATTGTCGCGCTGACGATTCTGAGCACCGTGTTGCCGGGCGTGTTCTTCTTGATGGGCCTCATTCGCCTCGGACCCGTGCGCACGGCGATTGTCTCGACGGTGGAGCCGTTCTTGACCGCACTGCTCGGCGTTCTCGTGCTCAAGCAGTCGCTCACCGTCCCGACGATGCTGGGCGGCGCGCTGATTATTGCCGCCGTGATGCTGCTGCAGTTCCGCCGAGATCGCGTCGCGTAAAAGCCGACGGAAGGATTCCGAGCCTTCCTGCGTCAGAGTAATAGATGTGTCCCAATCACGAAGCGATCGCGGTGGATGAAGCCGCGCTCATCGCGGGGTGCCGTTCAGGCACCCCGGCGGCGCAGCGTGCGGTGTTTGACCAGTATCGCGACCGCGTGCACGCCATCGCGCTGCACTATTTGCGCGGCGACGTGGAAGGGGCACAGGACGTCACGCAGGAGGTCTTTGTGCGCTTCTTTCGCAATGCAGCTGGGTTTCGCGCCGACGCGAAGCTGATCACGTATTTGTATCGCGCCGTGGCTAACGCGTGCACGGACGAACTGCGTCGTCGCCGCCGCTTTGTGTTTATCGGAGACTTACCCGAAGCGCAGCAACCGCAGACGACTCCCGCAGACTCGGGCGAGGATCCGCGTGTACAGCGTGCGGTGCAGAGTCTCTCGCCCAAGCTGCGACTCGTGGTGTTGATGCGGTACTACGACGATTTGTCATACGACGAGATCGCCACGGCACTCGGTGTTACGCACGGCACAGTGGCTTCGCGACTCAGCCGCGCGCACGAGCAGCTCGTGCGGGTGCTCGGTTCATCCTTTGAAGGAGGGCGCGATGTCGCCTGACAATTTGCGCCGCGCACTTGGCAACGCGCCCCTGCCCGACCCCGAGCGTCAGTGGCGCGCGATTCAATCGCAACGCACGCAACCAGTGCGCCGCAGCGTGCATCCGGTACTCGCCGTTGCTGCAGCAATTGGCGCCATCGTACTCGGCATTGCCGGAGGCGCGTACTACCAGTTCGCCGCACCGTCACAGTGGAACGTGATGGCCGCAAGTGACAACCGTGCGCTCGACAAATCGTGGTTTGATACGGACACCGCAACGAGCACGCGCTTCCAAGTGGGCCGCATTGGCACCATCGCGTTAGGGCCAGGCAGCCGTGCGCGTTTGCAGCGCGACGGTTGGAGCGCGCACCGCATGGAGTTGGAGCGCGGCACGATCGAGGCCGTGATCAACGCGCCGCCGCGATTGTTCTTCGTGAAGACTCCATCCGCTATGGCCACCGACTTGGGCTGCGCGTACACGCTCACCGTGGCAGACGATGGCAGCAGCACGCTGCACGTGAGCGTGGGTTGGGTTGAACTCAGCGACGGTACGCAGCGCGCTGTTGTTCCAGCTGGACTTACCGCGCACGTGAGTGCAGACGGCACGCCGAGCATTCCGTACGCACCAGCACTTCCCGCCGACGCCGTCGAAGCGCTGGCGAGACTCTCACTGCGCGCAAATAGCGCCGACGTGCAACTCGTACTCGCCGCACTCGACGCACACGACGCACCACTCGCACACATCACGCGGCAGCAACTGAGCGGCATCACGCTCTGGCATTTGCTTCAGCGCGTGGAAGGTAGCGACCGCGCGCGCGTAGTCGCGGCGCTTGAATCACGTGCTCCGCGCCCTGAGAGAGTGACAATGGAAGGAATCCTCGCACTCGACCGTCAGATGTTAGATCGCTGGCGCCGCGCGCTTCACCCCATGTGGGGCGAACAGGACGCACCTCTGTGGGTCGCGGCCGCACAGCGCATCTGGCTCTGGGTGATGGATTGACCAAGAACTTCTGCGCGGGAGCGTGTGTATGCGTCGGGAATCAAAGGTGGGTGTGCTCGCAGTCGCGGTCGTCGCGCTGACGGCAGCGGCAGTTCCAGCAGTGATGGGCGGGTGGGCCGTGCTCACCATGCACGAGCTGCCCACTTCGCTTACGGTGGGTCAACCGACGACGCTGACTTTCACGATGCGCCAGCACGGTGAGGTGTTGATGGCGGGCCGCGCGCCGGTGGTCACGGTTCGCAGCGGCCCTGGACTACTCGGCGCACGCCAAGAGATCGCTGCTGAGCGCGCGCGTGAACGCGGTGTGTATCGCGTGACGTTTACACCGAGTGAACCGGGGGACGCGCGCGTGACGGTGGACGCGGACTTTTACGGCTACCAAGCGCCGTTGCTTCCGATAGCCGTCGTCGCACGCGGTGCGACTTCGCCCACGCAATCCGCCGAAGTGCGCGGACGCGCGCTGTTCGTCGCCAAGGGCTGCGTCGGGTGCCACACCAAGAACGATGACGCTTCGCTCAACCGCTTTCGAGAGATGCGCGTCGGCCCAGATCTCGGCGGGCGCAGCTACCCAACCGCATGGCTCGTGCTGAAGATCACCGACCCTGCGACCAGGCGCTCCACCGGCAGGCAGAACCAGCAATCGTCGTTGATGCCCAAGCTCGAAGTGACCATTGCCGAAGCGCAGGCGATCGCGAGCTACATCAACTTCCGCACCGTCGCTACGCGCGACTAGTGCGCCGAAACAGAATCACGCCGCCGACGATTCCGATGATCGCAAACG
>JAYUWY010000294.1:0-3346 GCA_043753285.1 Gemmatimonas sp.
GAAGCGGGACTCTCGTTCTATGGCACCACGTACAACACGTTCCGCCTCGACGGCATCGCAATCGATGAGCGACGCGGGCTCTCGTTGTTTGCGCTGGACATTTCGACGGCGCTTCCGCAGGGCATCGAGCTCCGTGGCGAGGCGGCACTCGCAGGCGTTGAGCTACCCGAGGGAACGAGCGACCTCCTTGCCGACCGGCAGTGGGGCGCGCACCTCGACGTCATCGTCCCCGTGCTTCGACTGTCGCGCGGGGCGTTTCGTGGCGGCGTGCTGAACGTCACTGCGCGGCTCGAGCACGTGGACCTCAACGTGGGTCGATTTGCGTCGACCCACGTTGAGGTCATTGGCGACGATCGGTCGGCAATCACTGTCGGGGCGAGCTTCCGCCCCGTTCCGGGGAGCGTGCTCAAGCTCAACTACCGCCGCGAGTGGGAGCACGATATTCCGCGCAACGCTGCCACTCGTACGGGCTCGCTCCAGATCGGAGTCGCGTCGTACTTCTGATTGCGGGGAGAAGGAAATGCTCGCCTGACGCCCTAGCTTCGGGATATATTCAGGGTCCAGTGAGCACCGAGCCACGCGCCTACCCGCCCCGCGAACGCACCGTCGAAGCCCGCCGCACGGTGGACTTCGCCGCGGAGCTCAACGACGCGCAGTTCAAAGCCGCCACGCATCCCGATGGTCCGCTGCTCATCATCGCGGGCGCGGGCACGGGCAAAACACGCACGCTCATCTACCGCGTCGCGCATCTCATTGAACGCGGAGTACCACCTGCCCGCATTCTGCTGCTCACCTTCACGCGCCGCTCCGCGCAAGAAATGCTCGCGCGCGCCGAGCGGCTCGTCGGCCAAACGAGTCGAAGCGTGCACGGCGGCACGTTTCACGGCACCGCACATCGCTTGCTGCGCCGCTTTGGTCCCGAAGCCGGCTTGCCTGGCGACTTCACGATTCTCGATCAGTCCGACGCCGAGGATCTCATGCAGATCTCGCGCGCCGAACTCGGACTCGGCGACAAGACCAAGCGCTTTCCCAAAAAGGAAACGCTGCATCACGTGTACTCGCGCCACGTCAACACAGACATCCCCGTTGGCGCCATTCTGCGCGACGAGTATCCGCGCTTTGTAGAGTTCGAAGAAGACTTCGCGCGCGTGTTCGCCGACTACACGCAGCGCAAGCAATCGCGCGACCTGCTCGACTACGACGATCTGTTGCTCTACTGGGCGCTGATGCTCGAGAGCGTGCCCGCCATCGCCGACCGCATTGCGGGACTCTACGACCACATTCTCGTGGATGAGTTCCAGGACACCAACGTTTTGCAATCGCGCATTCTCAAAGGCATGTGCCGCACGCATCGCAACATCACCGTCGTCGGTGACGATGCGCAGAGCATCTACGCGTTTCGCGGTGCGACCATTCGCAACATCCTCGACTTTCCCGCCGAATACGCTGGTGCGAAGTCGGTCACGCTCGAGGAGAACTATCGCAGCACGCAGCCCATTCTCGACGCAACCAACTTGCTCATCTCGCGCGCCGAGGAGCGGTTTAGCAAAGAGTTGTACACCAAGCGCACGGGTGGCGAGCGGCCGTGGTTGGTAACCGCGCAGGACGAACAGCAGCAGACGCGTTTTGTTGTCGATCGCATTCTTGAGCTGCACGAAGAAGGCATTCCATTGCGCGAGATGGCCGTGTTGTTTCGCGCGGGCTACATGAGCGCGGATTTGGAGATTGAACTCACGGCGCGCGGCATTCCGTTCGACAAATGGGGTGGACTCAAGTTCCTTGAGGCCGCGCACGTGAAGGATGTGCTCGCATTCTTGCGCGTCCTCGAGAATCCGCGCGACGAAGTGAGTTGGTATCGCTTGCTACTCTTGATGCCAGGCATCGGCGAAGTCACCGCGCGTAACGCAGTGCAATCGATGGCCGCGCTCGCGTGGTCGCACGAATCGTTTGGTCGCTTCACACCGCCGCCCCGTGCGCGAGAAGCGCACGCCGCACTCGTGCGCCTGCTCGCTGACTTGCGCACACAGCGCACCGACGACGATGGGCGCGTGGGCCGCGAGATTATTCGCGTGCGCGCGCTCTACGATGACATTCTTCGCGAGCGCTACGACCGCGTTGATCCGCGGCTCAGTGATCTTGATCAACTGCAGACCATCGCTGGCGGCTATCCGGACCGCACCGCGTTTCTCTCGGCGCTCGCACTTGAGCCGCCGAGTGCCACGAGCGACCTCGGCTTCGGCAGCGACAACGAAGACGACACGCTCATTCTCTCCACTGCGCACAGCGCCAAGGGTCGTGAGTGGGACGCGGTGTTCGTCATCTGGGCCGTGGATGGCTACTTCCCCATGGCTCGCGCGCTCGGCAGCGAAGACGAGATCGAAGAAGAGCGTCGCTTGATGTACGTGGCGATGACGCGTGCGCGCAATCATTTGTCGGTGAGCTATCCGCTCAACGTGTACGACTCGCGGCGCGGCGCGGACTACAAGCTCGATCAAGTCAGTCGCTTTCTGGATCGTGGCGTGCGCAAGGCGTTTCAGCGGGTGACGCTGGAAACGGTGAAGGACGCTTCGCTAGAACCAGACAGCGCGCGACCACCCGTTGAAGTGGACGTCCGCGCGCTGCTGAAGAATCGATTCGCTCCGCCTGCGTGACTGCTACGGCAGCGGTCGGGGAATCTGCACGGTGCGGGATGTGCGAGCGCGATGCCGCGCGATGAGAGTGTCGATGCTGCGTCGCAAGTCGCGCCCGCTCTCGTCGTAGGCGCGCTCAAACATGTCTAAGTCCGACAGATACACACGCCTCGCGAGCAGAGCCGCGTTGTCGAGCGACACACGCTCCGCATAGCGTGGCGCAATCGTGCGCCAAGTGGGCGCAACTGAGTCCACGAGGCGCAAGCGCGCGGCCGCATACGCCGAATCGCGCAGTTCAATGCGCCGCGCGCGCAGCGAATCACCCGGGTGCGCGTGGAACGTCGAGTCCAGCCCACGATACAGCGCGCCCCAAAACGCGGCCAACGCGCGCTCGTCTTCCCAGCGCGCCGCTGTCCATCGCGCACGCACTGAATCACCGCGTGAGCGAAAAAACATCTCCGCACCACGCGCACCCACAAAATTCGCGAAGCTCTCATTGAACGTCGCTTCGCCCGCCGCATAGTAGAGATTGTGCGTCAATTCATGGATCACGGTATTCACGAGCGACACCGAATCCGCCGCGAGCGACGTTGAGAGCAACGGATCATTGAACCAGCCCAACGTCGAGAACGCCGAGGCTGGCCTCAGATTCGTATCAAACCCCGCCTCGCGCAGATCGCGCTCCGCCACCTGCGCATCGCCGAGCCGGAAGAATC
>JAYUWY010000295.1:0-1626 GCA_043753285.1 Gemmatimonas sp.
CCAGCGAGAATGTGATTGGCGTGTAGCACACCGCGCTCCACCAACGCCTTCAAACGCTCAGGATGTCGCAGATCGAGCACGCGAATGCCACGGCGCGCGACTTTGTCTTCGTATGCGGGGCCAATGCCGCGTCCCGTGGTGCCAATCAGCTTGGACGCTGCGCTTTCCTTATCCACAAGCTTGTGATACGGCATTACGAGATGTGCGCGATCACTCAAATAGAGGCGACCCGCGACATCGACGCCGTTGGCGACGAGCGCGTCGACTTCTTCAAACATGCCTTCGGGATCGAGCACGACACCGTTGCCGATGGCGCATCGCACACCGGGATGCAGAATGCCGCTGGGCACCTGGTGCAGCACGGTGGACTCATCGCCCACGTGCACCGTGTGACCGGCATTGGCACCGCCCTGATAGCGCACCACCCAATCGGCGCGCTCGGCGATCACGTCCACCAGCTTGCCCTTGCCCTCGTCGCCCCACTGGGCGCCGACGATGACGACGGTACGGGTCTTGGAATCGAACATTGTCACTCTGGCCAAAGGGCACAAAAAAACGCCCCGCGCAGTCGCGGGGCGTAGGAAGAATCTAGGGGTTGAGATGGGAGAGGGCAACTGCAATGGCTTCACCACGGCGGCACGGAGACACGGAGAAATCGCAACTGCAACTGCTTTCACCACGAAGGCTCGAAGTACTGCAAAGGCAATAAAAGGGGACTCGCGCGAATCCAGCGGCGCGAGCCCCCCCAAAAAAGTCCTTCTCTGCAGTTCTCCGTGACTCTGTGTCTCCGTGGTGACCGCAGTGGCAGTACTTCGTGCCTTCGTGGTGAAGAAGTTACCCCGCCAGCGCCGCCGACACTTCTGCGCGCCCGGCAGAACCAAGTGGCAGCAACGGCATCCGCGGCGAGCCGCCGACCTTCCCCACCGCATCCATAGCCGCCTTCACGCCCGGCACGCCGAGCTTGGCCACAATGACGTCGGCCATCGGCTTGAGGCGCGCCTGAGCCTTGGCCGCGGCCTCAGCGTCGCCAGCACGCAGGCTAGAGAGGACTTGGAGCGCGAACCCAGCCGCGAAGAGCGATACCGCGAGGATTCCGCCGCGCGCGCCAGCTTCGAGGCCCGCCTGCAGACCGCTGCCGCTACCCGTGAGCACCGTGAACGAATCGCTCTGCGACGGCAGATAGCTCTTCAGCATGTCCAACACGCCCGAGCTGTCCTTGATGCCGATCACGTTCTTGTGCTGCGCCAACTCGGCGACCAAATCCGCCGAGAGTGCGAAGTGCGCGTACTTCGGAATGTTGTAGAGGATCACCGGCAACGGCGATTCGTCCGCAACACGCACGTAGTGCGCGCGCAGGAGTTCTTCCGTCATCGCGTTGGCGTAATAGTGCGGGGCCACCACGAGCACAGCGTTCGCACCGGAATCCTTGGCGCCTTTTGTGCGCGCAACGGTGATGCGCGTGCTCTCGCCACCGCAGCCGGCAATCACGAGCCGGTCGCTCGGCGTGTGTTCACGCGCAGTCGCGACGAGTGCGTTGCGCTCTGCTTCACCCAGCAGTGCCGCTTCGCCCGTGGATCCTGCGACAACAATGCCCGAGAGTCCTTCCGCGATGTGCGACTGCACGTT
>JAYUWY010000296.1:0-6642 GCA_043753285.1 Gemmatimonas sp.
GGGGCTCGCACCGATGAATTCGTGCGAGCCCCCTAAATATTTGCAGTTGTAGTTCTCTGTGCCCTCTGTGGTGAAGAGCAGTTACGCCTGCATGTACTCCTCAATCGGCGGGCACGAGCAGACAAGGTTACGGTCGCCAAACGCCGACTCCACACGCCCCACAGACGGCCAGAACTTCCGCTCCCGCACCCACGGCAACGGGAACGCCGCGCGCTCGCGCGAGTACCCGCGCGACCACGAATCGCTGATGATCACTTCCTGCGTGTGCGGCGCGTTCGCCAGCGGGTTGTCGTCCCTCGACAACACACCGCTCTCGATGTCGCGCACTTCATCGCGAATCGCAATCATCGCTTCAATAAACCGATCCAACTCGGCCTTCGACTCCGACTCCGTCGGCTCAATCATCAGCGTGCCCGCCACCGGGAAGCTCACCGTCGGCGCGTGGAAGCCGTAGTCCATCAATCGCTTCGCGATGTCTTCCACTTCCACACCGCTCGTTACCTTGAGCGGACGCGTGTCGAGAATGCACTCGTGCGCGACGTGGCCGTTCTTGCCCTTGTAGAGCACTTCGTAGTGACCCTTCAAGCGCGCGGCGATGTAGTTCGCATTCAGAATCGCGATCTTCGTCGCCAGCGTGAGGCCTTCGCTGCCCATCATGTCGATGTACATCATCGAGATCGGCAGAATGCTCGCGGATCCCCACGGAGCAGAGCTGACAGCACCGATCCGCGTTTCCTTCGGCTCAAGTCCAACCACCGAGTGACCGGGGAGGAACGGCGCGAGATGCGCCACGACGCCAATCGGTCCCATGCCGGGGCCGCCGCCACCGTGAGGAATGCAGAACGTCTTGTGGAGATTCAAGTGACACACGTCCGCACCGATGTCGCCCGGACGGCTCAAGCCCACCATCGCGTTCATGTTCGCGCCGTCCAAGTACACAAGGCCGCCGTGCTCATGAATGATCGCGCAGATGTCCTTGATGCTCTCTTCAAACACGCCGTGCGTGGACGGATACGTCACCATCAGCGCGGCGAGATTCTCACTGTGCAGTACTGCCTTCGCGCGCATGTCGTTCACGTCGATGTTGCCGTTGGCATCCGTCGCCACGACCACCACCTGCATGCCCACCATCACTGCCGACGCCGGATTCGTACCGTGCGCCGACTGCGGAATCAGACACACCGTGCGATGGCCCTGACCGCGCGCCTTGTGATACGCGCGAATCACCAACAGACCCGCGTACTCGCCCTGTGAACCCGCGTTCGGCTGCAACGACACCGCAGCGAAGCCCGTCACTTCTGCCAACGCAGCTTCCAAGCGCGTGAACATCGCCTGATAGCCCTTGGTCTGTTCAAGCGGCGCGAACGGATGCAAACCGCCCACAGTCTGCCACGTCACCGGGAACATCTCGGCCGTCGCATTCAACTTCATCGTGCAGCTGCCGAGCGGAATCATCGAGTGCGTCAGCGACAAATCGCGCGACTCCAACTTGCGCATGAAGCGCAGCATCTCGGTCTCGCTGTGGTAGCGCGAGAACATCGGATGCGTGAGGAAGTCGCTCGTGCGGCGCACTCGCTCGTCGTAGCGCGCGTCCACCGCCTTGGCGAGTACATCGAGATCGAGTCCATGTACCGCGCCACCGTTGAACGCGGTGAGCAAATCGCTTACATCAGCGACCGTAGTATTCTCGCCCATCGAAACGCCGAGCGTCTTGCGATCGACGATGCGGAGATTAATGCCCATCTTGCCCGCGGCCTTCACAATCTTGCGAAGGTTCGCACCCACCGGCACGGTGACCGTGTCGAAGAAAATTCCCTCCTGTGGCTCGATGCCCAACTTGCGCAGGCCCGCCGCAAACACCTCGGCGCGGTGATGAATCATCGTCGCAATGCGCTTGAGCCCCTCGGGGCCGTGCCACACGGCGTACATGCCCGCCATCACGGCGAGCAACACCTGCGCAGTGCACACATTCGACGATGCCTTCTCGCGACGGATGTGCTGCTCGCGCGTCTGCAGCGCCATGCGCAGCGCCGGCTTGCCCGTGGAATCGCGCGACACACCGATGATGCGACCGGCGATGTGGCGCTTGTACTCATCCTTCGTGGCGAAGAAGCCCGCGTGCGGGCCACCAAAGCCATACGGAACGCCAAATCGCTGCGAGTTGCCGACTGCGACGTCTGCGCCCCATTCGCCTGGCGGTGTGAGCAGCGTGAGCGCCAACAAATCGGTCGCGGCGATCACGAGACCACCGGCGGCGTGCACACGCTCGGTGAGTTCGCGGTAGTCCACCACCTGGCCCGTCGTGTTGGGATACTGAAGCAACACAGCGGCCACGCTCTTGTTCGGCTTCATCTTCGCCACATCCAACACCTTCACCGAGATGCCACGCGCTTCGGCGCGCGCGGTCACGACTTCAATCGTCTGCGGATGGCAGTCCTTCGCAATGAGAATCGTGTTGCGCGCATCACTGCCTACGAGACCCATGATCATCGTCACGGCTTCGGCGGCGGCAGTGCCTTCGTCGAGCAGTGACGCGTTGGCAATCGGCAGACCCGTGAGATCGCTCACCACAGTCTGGAAGCCGAGCAGCGCTTCGAGACGACCCTGCGCAATCTCCGCCTGATACGGCGTGTAGGCCGTGTACCAGCCGGGATTCTCGAGGATGTTGCGCTGGATAACCGCCGGCGTGTGCGTGTCGTAGTAGCCGATGCCGATGAACGAGCGGCGCACTTCGTTGGCGCTCATCTCGGCGCGGAACGCCGCCAGCGCTTCCTGTTCAGACTTGGACGCCGGCACTGCGAGGGGGCGGCGCAAGCGAATGTTTTCTGGGACCGTCGCGTCAATGAACGCGTCGAGCGAATTAAATCCGAGTTCCTTCAGCATCGCGGTCTGCTCGGAAGCAGAGGGACCGAGATGACGGCGAACGAAAGTATCAGGCGCGGGATGCACTTGGGTCGGGACTCCGAAAAGGGTCTGAGGAAAAAATAGTCGGTTTGGCGGCGCGAACGTAGATTGTTCAAGGAATCTGGCAGTTCCCTTCCCTCTTCAGTCTTCCGTCCAATGAGCTCCGCACGCATTGAAGTGGCACGAACTGGCATCTCCCTTGGCAGCGCCCTCGCCATCGCCATCTCGTGGAGCGTGAACAAGTCCATTATCTGGGCCGTTATTCACGGCATCCTTAGCTGGGTGTACGTGATTTACTACGCAATCGTTCGCTGACGGCGGTCCGCGCCGTGCCGCTCGCCCCGCGATGGCGCCTTCTCGTCAGCGCTGCTGCCGACGGGGCGACGAACATGGCCGTGGACCACGCGCTGCTCGATCGCGCGGCGACGCACGATGAAGCGGTGCTGCGCATCTACACGTGGGCGCACCCCACGCTGTCGCTGGGGTTGCACGAACGCGCGCACCTCACGCCGGAAGCCCTCGCCGCGCATAGTATAGATGTGGTGCGGCGCCCCACCGGCGGCCGCGCGCTGCTGCACCATCGCGAAGTCACCTACAGCGTCACCGCGCCGGCGCGCGGCAGCTCGTTGGCCGAATCGTATGGCGTGATCAACGCGATGCTCCTCGACGCGCTCACGCGCCTTGGTGTGGGCGCCGAGGAAGCCCCGCGCCGCGGCCGCGCCACCGCGCCCGACGGCGCTGCGTGCTTCGCCGAGCCGAATGTGGGCGAACTCATCGTGGACGGCCGAAAGCTCGTGGGTAGCGCGCAGCGCCGCGACGAGCACGCGCTGCTGCAGCACGGCTCCATTCTGCTCGCGGACGATCAACCGCTGGTCGGCACTCTTCGCGGCAGCACGGAGGCGGTTCCCGCGGCCGCTACGCTGACCGCCGTACTCGGCCGCGAGGTGAGTGTGGCCGAGGTTGTTTCGGCGCTGATTGAGTCGCTACAGAACGCCGTGGGTGCGACCGTAGAGACGCTCGACGCGCGCGAACTCTCCGATTCCATCGCGCGGCACGTTTTGCATTATCGCGATCCGCTGTGGACGTTTCGCCGCTAGTCGCGTAACGTTTCGCACGTCGCACTCCCTCTGCCCAACTACCCGTGCGCCGTTCACTGCTCCTTCTCGCTCTCATTTCGCTCGCAGCCTGCGGCGGCGACTCCGCTCGCGGACCGCTCGGCGGCACTGTCGTCGTCGCCACACCGGCCGACGCCGACGCGATGTTGCCGCCGCTCGTGCGCACATCGCAGGGGCGCTTCGCATCAGAGTTGCTGTTTGATCGACTCGTCGAAATCGGACCGTCGCTCAACACCGTGGGCGACGCGGATTTCCGGCCGCGCCTCGCTGAGAGCTGGAGCTGGAGCGCCGATTCGCTCAGCATCACGTTTGAATTGCATCCCGACGCCAAGTGGCACGACGGACGCCCAGTGGTTGGCGCAGATGTTGAAGCCGGCTACCGCGCGATTCTCGACACACTCAACGGATCATCCTCGCGCGGCGATCTCACGGATGTTGTGAGCGTGACGGCCGACGACGAACGCCGCGTGACGATCCGCTACGCCGCGCGCTCGCCGGAACAGTTCTACGCGGCCTCGGTGATCTTCCCGCTGCCCGCGCACTTGCTGCCTACTGATGGATCGCCCCTCGGCATCAGCGCACTTGCTCGCGCACCAATTGGCAGCGGCCCGTTCAAGTTTGTCGCGTGGGAACCACTCGAGCGCCTCGAACTCGCTGCCGTCGAAGATTTCTACCGCGGTCGCACGCGCTTGGATCGCGTCATCGTCACCATCTCGCCTGAGCCCGCCACGGGCCTCGCGAAGATTTGGGCCGAAGAAGCCGACGTGTGGGAAACGCTTCCCGCCGGCGACGTCGCCGAAGCCGCAAAGCATCCGCACGCGCGACTGCTCGCGAACAACTCGTTTGACTACTCGTACATGGCGTTCAACTTCAAGAGCGCGCGCAATCGTGAGCAGCCACACGCGCTCTTCACCGACGCCGCGCTTCGCCGCGCAATCGCCCTAGCAGTTGATCGCACGACCGTCGTGCGCGCCATCTTCGACACGCTGGCATACGTCGCGGACGCGCCGATGGTCCACGCGCAGTTCACGTACGACTCCACGATTCGCGCGGTTCCGTACGACCGCGCTCGCGCCGAAGCACTGCTCGACTCACTCGGCTGGCGCGTCGATGCGCGCGATGGTGTGCGACGACGCAACGGCCAGCGCCTCACGTTCACCGCGTTGATTCCAGGCTCGAGCCGCAATCGCGAGCGCGCTGCCGTGCTCATTCAAGAGCAGCTGCGTCTCGTTGGCATTGCGATGGAGATCGAGCGCGCCGAGAATCGCGTGTTCACACGGAAGCGCCAAGACGGCCAGTTTGACGTCGTGTTTGGCGGCTGGCTCTCCACGCCGAGCCCGCGTGGCCTGCGCGGCACGTGGGGCAGCACGGCGAAGCCCGGTTGGGGCACGCTCAACGATGGGCGTTGGGAGAACGCCGAGTTTGACGCCGCCGTGGAAGCCGGCATGAACGCGATGAATCGCGATGCGGCGAAACGCGAGTTCTCACGCGCGTACCAGATTGCGGCGGACGAAGTGCCCGCGCTCTTTCTGTATCAGCCGAAGATGGTTTCGGTCGTGCATCGCCGCTTTAATGTTCCGGCGTGGCGTGCTGATGGCTGGTGGCGCACGCTGCACGAGTGGTCGGTGGATCCCGCGCAGCGACTTCCGCGCGACGCACGTCCAAACAACTAGCTCGACGTGACGCGGGTCCTGCTCACACGGTTCCTCCAGGCCGCCAGCGTTGTTGCGGTGGTCGTTACGCTGTGCTTTGTGTTGATTCGCGTTGCGCCCGGTGATCCATTCTTTGGTGCGCTCGATGAACCCGGCGTGCCTGTTGAAGCGGCCGCCGCGATGCGCGAGAAGTTCGGGTACGATCAGCCGATCGTCACACAGTTTGTGCGCTACGTCGGTGGCGTTGTGCGCGGCGACTTTGGTTGGTCGCACTCGCGCGCGCGACCGGTGAGTGAAGTCATTGGCTCGCTGTTGCCCAACACGCTGCTGCTCGCGGGCACCGGTCTGTTCTTCGGACTGCTTCTCGGCGTCGCGATTGGTGCGTGGCAAGGTTGGCGTGCGGAGTCATTGCTTGCGCGCGCGAGTGATCGTGCGTTGCTGGTTGTGTCGAGTGTGCCAGAGTTTGTACTCGCATTGTTTTTTGCGATGCTGTTTGCTCTGCATTGGAAACTGTTGCCCGTCAGCGGCATGCGCGCCGAAGGCGTGACCGCCTTTGGTGACGTCGCGCGACATCTCGTATTGCCCGCTGGTACCATCGCACTCGCCGTTGCGGCGATCATCGCGCGTCATCAGCGCGCCGCAATGCGCAGCGTGCGCGACGCGGAGTTCATTCGCGCGGCGCGCGCGAGTGGCATCACTGAGCCACGCCTCGTGTTGCGGCACGCGCTGCGCAATGCCATCGCGCCCGTGCTCACTGTCTTTGGAGTGCTGCTTGGCGGCGTAGCCAGCGGCACCGTGCTGATTGAACGCATTTTCGACTGGCCGGGCATGGGCCGCGCGACTCTTGAGGCGGTTGGTCACCGCGACTATCCGCTCGTGGCTGGCGCTGTGCTTGTCACCAGTCTCGTTGTTGTCGTGGCAACGCTGCTCGCCGATCTCGCCGTCGCGTGGGCCGACCCACGGTTGAGGCG
>JAYUWY010000297.1:0-1623 GCA_043753285.1 Gemmatimonas sp.
CCCTGGGTGTGAACATCACCTATCTCGTGGAGACCGGCGTCCTCAGTCTCAACGATTTGGTGCTTCGCATGAGCTGCCTGCCGGCCAAGATCTTCCACCGCGTCTTCCGTGAGGGAGATGTGGTGCGAGCAGACTTCGCTGGTGACGTTGATGCCCTGCGACTTGCCCCAGCGCACGAGATCCACGGATCCCTTGGTGCTCAAGTGGCACAGATGCACGTGACCGCCGGTGCGCTTGGCGAGGAGGATGCAGCGAATGGCATCAATCTCTTCGGATTCGGGCGGAATTCCTTTGAGCCCGAGGCGTGCCGAAACGATGCCTTCGTTCATCGAGCCGCCGTGCGCGAGTGCCATCACTTCGCAATGTTCAACAATCGGCACACCGAAGGTCATTGCGTACTCAAGCGCCGTGCGCATCAAGTGCGAATTCTCAACCGGCTTGCCGTCATCAGAAAATGCAACGGCGCCAGCGGCGACCATCTCTCCGAATTCCGCGAGCGTCTCACCCTGCTGTCCCACGGAGATTGCGCCGTACGGATACACGCGTGCGAATCCCGCGGCTTCGCCCTGACGCTTTACGAATCCCACCGTCGCCTGATTGTCCGTCACAGGCTTGGTGTTCGGCATCGCGCACACTGCGGTGAATCCACCGGCGGCCGCCGAATGTGCACCAGTGGCCACGGTCTCCACGTCTTCGCGACCGGGCTCACGCAGATGCACGTGCACGTCAATCATTCCCGGTGCGACAACGAGCCCCTTGGCGTCGAACGTCTGCGCGCCAACGGGCGCAATGATCGTGCCGCCCACCTGCGCAATGTTTCCGTCGACGAGCAACAGATCGCCCACAGCGTCCATCTGCTGCGTGGGATCGATGAGCCGTCCGCCCTTGATGAGAAGTGCGCTCACGCGGCACCTCCCTTGGCGACGTCGGCGAGTGAGGCCTTTTGGCCGGCGAGTAAATAGAGCACAGCCATGCGAACGGCTACGCCATTGGTGACTTGATCGAGAATCACAGAGTGCGGGCCATCGGCAACGTCCGAATCAATCTCGACGCCGCGATTCATCGGCCCAGGGTGAAGGATGAGAATGTCGCGCGGCGCTTTCTCCAACCGTGCGCGAGTAACACCGAACACGCGATTGTATTCGCGCAACGACGGGATGTAGCCAGCCTGCATGCGCTCGAGTTGTAGGCGAAGCACGTTGATCGCTTCCGCCCACTCGATGGCTTCTTCAATGCGATTGAACACCTGCACACCCATCTCGTGAATCGCATTGGGCAGCAGTGAGCGCGGTCCGCACACCGCGACCTGTGCGCCGAGCGCCTTCAAGCCCCAGATGTTGGAACGCGCCACGCGCGAGTGCAACACGTCGCCGGCAATACACACACGACGACCTTCGAGCGAACCGAAGCGCTGACGCAGCGTGAGCAAATCCAACAAGCCCTGCGTGGGATGCTCGTGCGTGCCGTCGCCGGCGTTAATCACGTTCGACTCAATACGCTCCGCGAGAAAGCGCGCCGCGCCCGAGGAGCCGTGACGAATCACGACCATGTCGATGCGCATCGCTTCGAGATTGCGCGCAGTGTCCACGAGCGTCTCGCCCTTGGACACCGACGAATTGCTCG
>JAYUWY010000298.1:0-6628 GCA_043753285.1 Gemmatimonas sp.
GCCAAGTTGCGATCAAACACGGTGGCTTGGTCGGTCGTGAGCACGCCGCGGATGGCGGTCATCGTGGCCTGGCGCTGCGCCATCATGCGCTGACGCGCCTCGGGGTCCTGCATACCACCGCCCTGCATCGCGGCCTGCTGCGCAGTGCGCGCGGCGGTCTGGATGGAATCAATCTTGGTCTTTTGCTCCGCCGAGAGCGTGATGCCGGCGAAGAGCATTTCGTTCTGACGGGCCTGCATCGCGGCCGGATCGCGCTGCTGCGGGGCCTGCGCGGGCGCTTGCTGGGCGCTCACCGGTACTGCCAACATCACGGCGCTGACGACGACTGCGAGCTGTAACACGCGCATTTCGAGCCTCCAGAGGGTATGTGCCGAACGACTTCTGTACACAAGTAAACGTACGCGGGTCCGCCGGCGTTAGTTTACGCGGTACCTCCAGACGGGCCCCCACCCGGAGAACTCGATGACAGTGATTCGTTCCGTCCGACGCGGCGCGCTGCGCCCGTCGCTTTTTGTGGCTCTCGCGTTCGTGTGTGGTGCGCCGCTGGCGCTCGCCGCCCAAAATGCAGCGCTGCCAATGAAGCTGGCGCCCCGTCCCACGACGTCGGCCATGAGCGTCGCGGACTTGATGACGCGCCTGTATCGCGTGGCGGATGATTCGATGGGCGGTCGTCCCACGGGATCTGACGGACACTTGATGGTCACGCAGTACATCGAAGACGAAATGCGGCGCCTCGGGCTCGTGCCCGCCGGCGACAACGGCACGTACTTCCAGGACCTTCCGTACACGTCGCGTGGGTTCGCGGCGTCGAGCGCTGTGAGTGTTGGTGCGCGTCGTTTTGCGATGGGTCGTGACTTTGCACCGATGATTGCGCGCGGTGGTCAGCCGCGCGGCGTGACTGCCGCCGTAGTCGTGATCGGTGGCACGCATGGTGATTCCACGACGTGGATTACCGCAGACGCCGCGCGCGGAAACATTGTCGTGCTGCGTCCCAACGATCGTGTGTTGCAGTTGGATCAGCGCTTCTTGGCCGTGAGCGCCGGCTCGCGCTTCGCCGACGCGGCAGCCGTGGTGGTGCCCGCGTGGGAGCAGCTCGCTGCCCCCGCGCGCGCGCAGCTCAGTGCGCGCTCGCTGGTACTCGGCCGCGAGCTCAGTGGCCCCGAAGTGCCGCCAACGCTCATCGCGTCTGGCGATATGGTTGCAGCGCTCCTCGCCGCTGCGGGAAGCACGGTGCAGCTGTCTCTGGCTTATGAAATGACGCCGGCGCCGGCACGCAACGTGGTGGCAGTTATTCGCGGCAGCGATGCCGCACTGCGCGGCCAGTACGTCGCACTTGGCGCGCACACGGATCACGATCCGTTGCTCGCGCGTGGCCTTGATCACGATTCCCTGCGCGTGTTTAACCAGTTGCGCGACCGCATTGCGCGCGAGAGTGGGGCACGTCGTCCGACGCCAGCTCAATTGGCAGCGGTGCGCGTGAATGTGGACTCACTGCGCGCGATGCGCCCGGTGCGCTTTGACTCTGTGAAGAACGGCGCCGATGACGATGGCTCGGGTACGGTGACGATGCTTGAGCTCGCCGAGTACTTCGCAGGTGCGGCGACGAAGCCCAAGCGCTCGCTGTTGTTTGTGTGGCACGTGGGCGAAGAGATCGGACTGCGCGGTGCGGACTGGTACACGATGCATCCCACGGTGCCGCTGGATTCCATCGTGGCACAGCTGAACATGGATATGGTGGGCCGCGGTGGCGCCGACGACATCGCCGGCGGCGGACCGCGCTACATCCAGCTCGTGGGCTCGCGTCGTCTCTCGCGCGAACTTGGCGATTTGGTGGAGACCGTGAACGCGCGGCAGCCCATGCCGTTCCGCTTTGACTACGCGTTTGATGCCGATGGGCATCCGGAGAACATTTACTGCCGCAGCGATCACGCGATGTATGCGCGCTTCGGTGTGCCGGTGACGTTTTTTCACACGGGACTGCATCCGGAC
This sequence comes from Gemmatimonas sp., assembly GCA_043753285.1. Lineage (GTDB taxonomy): Bacteria > Gemmatimonadota > Gemmatimonadetes > Gemmatimonadales > Gemmatimonadaceae > Pseudogemmatithrix. The sequence goes on from JAYUWY010000298.1 coordinate 1,990, forward strand.
TACCATCAGGTGACGGATGAGCCGCAGTACATCGACTACGAGAAGATGGAGCGCGTGGCGAAGCTCGTTGCGGATGTGACAATGGAGCTGGGCAATCGTGCGGGCCGTCCGAAGCTTGATGGGCCAAAGCCAGATCCTACCGCGCGATGCAGGCAGTAGGTTCTTAGACGGAAGACTTAAGACGGAAGGGGCGCGAGAGTTTAGTCTCGCGCCCCTTCCGTCTCATGTCTTCCGTCCGATGCCTTAGCGTGGCCCGCTATGGTTGCGCCCGCTGCCACCTGGCTTGCCACCAGAGCCGGGCTTACCGCCGCCAGACTTTCCGCCGGGACGTCCCGCACCTGGCCCACGGCGCGACCGCGACGGACCCGCGCTCCTTCCGTCTTCAGCCTTCCGTCCAGAAGTGCCGTGCCCTGACGATGCGTGCCCGGATGCTCCCTCTGACTTTCTTGCGCCGCCGCCCTGCGCCCCGCCGCGCCGTTCTAGCTTGGCCTTCGCGCGTGCGCGATCCTCCGCCTTCTTGGCTCGGATTACTGCAATGCGCTCGGCGAGGGGCACTTCGAGGCGCTCGCTCGGGCTGTGGTTGTAGTTGAAGCCTTCCAACGTGCGGCGCGGCAACTTGCGCGCGATCGACTTCTCGATGCTGCGCAAATCCGTCTCTTCGTCCGGCGACACCAGCGTAAACGCTTCGCCCGATGCATCCGCGCGCGCCGTACGTCCCACGCGGTGGATGTAGTCCTCAGGCATGTGCGGTACGTCGAAGTTCACCACGTGCTCAAGCGCTTCCACGTCAATGCCGCGCGCCACAATGTCTGTGGCGACGAGCACGCGAATGCGGCCTTCCTTAAAGCTGGCGAGCGCCTCCGTGCGCTGCGCCTGCGAGCGATTGCCGTGAATGCGTGCATTCGGCACGCCGGCCTTGGTGAGCACATCGGCCAACCGATTGGAACGATGCTTGGTGCGCGTGAAGCAAATCACGTTGCCAATCACGTTGGCCTTCAGCAACGCCAAGAACAAATCGGCCTTGAGCGATTCCTTCACCGGCCACACGGCCTGTTCAATCTTCGCCGCAGGCTTGGACACGCGCTCGACGTTCAAGCGCACCGGGTCCTGCAGCATCTGCTTGGACAACTCAACAATCGGCGCCGGCAGCGTGGCGCTGAAGAATAGCGTTTGACGCTTCGCCGGAATCTGGCGCAGCACCTGCTTGATGGCGGGCAAGAAGCCCATGTCGAGCATGCGATCGGCTTCGTCGAGGATGAGCACCTCGAGCGAACGGAAGTCGGTGTACTTCGCGCCCTGTCCCATGTGATCGAGCAAACGACCCGGTGTGGCGATGATGACGTCGACCTTCTGACGGAACGCCGCTTCCTGCGGGCCCATACCGACGCCACCGAATACTGCCGCACCACGAAGCGTTGTGTGCTTGGCGAGGCCTACGAAATCGGCGTGCACCTGCGCTGCCAACTCACGCGTGGGCGTGAGAATGAGCGCGCGTGTTGCACGCGTGGGGTGTTCCTGCAGGCGATGAAGCAACGGGAGGAGAAACGCTCCCGTCTTGCCGCTTCCGGTCATTGCGCACGCGAGAACATCCTTACCGTCGCGTGCATGGGGAATGGCGTCAATCTGAATCTGCGTCGGCTTGGTCCAGCCTAGCTCCGTGGTTGCACGGACGAGCTTGGGCGAGAGGCCGAGGGTATCGAACGAAGACAAAATAGAGGTGCTTAAGACAATAAGGCGACAGCGTCCTGCGCGACGCGGCGGACACGCAACGCGTGACTCCTAAAGCTAATCTATTGCGCCCCTTCGATGTAGCTCTCTTCGCGACTATCCCACGCTCGGTGCGACGAGCTCGGCGATGCGCCCCGTGAGCTCGTCGGTCGTAAACGGCTTCGCGAGGAAGGCCGCGTCAGCAAACTCGCCCTGTTGGAGCGACGACGACGCGGCATAACCCGACATAAACAGCACGCGCACACCCGGGCGCCGCGCGCGCATGGCATGGGCGAGCTCAATGCCTCCCATGCGCGGCATCACCACATCCGTCACCAACAGCGCGATGGGGCCAGGCTCGGCATCGGCAAGCGCGAGAGCTGCTTCGCCATTCTCGGCGGCCAACACACGGAATCCGCGCGATGCCAGCATGCGACTGACCAACGTCCGAATCGCGGGCTCGTCTTCTGCCACGAGTACGCATTCACCATGGCCGATCAGTCTGACGGCGGTTCCCGCGCCCGGAGACTCGCGCTCCGATGCCGCGGGCATCAGGAGACGGAACTGTGCGCCCTTTCCTACCTCGCTCGTCACTTGAATGACGCCACCGGCGTTGCGCACGATGCCGTAACAAACCGCGAGCCCAAGACCCGTACCTTCGCCCACACCCTTTGTGGTGAAGAACGGCTCGAAGATGCGCTCGAGCGTGCGGGCGTCCATGCCGCGGCCTGTGTCGCGCACAATGAGCTCTAGGTGCGCGCCGGGCGCGAGCAAGTGCGCGCTTGTCGCCTGCGTGGCGTCGAGATTCATCATGCGCGCAGTAATCTCAATCGTGTCGCCCGCGACGGTCGCATCGCGCGCATTCACCACGAGATTCACCAGCAACTGCTCCAACTGTCCGGAGCCCAATCGCACGCTGCCCAACGGCGACGTCAGCTTCAATACGAGTGTGCGGTCGGGACCAATGAGACGCCGCAGCATCGCCTCGGCGTCCACGATGCGCGACTCCACACGCACGGCGCGCGTCTCCAACACTTGCTGGCGCGCAAACGTGAGCAACTGCCGCGTGAGATCCGCGGCGCGCAGCGCAGCATGCTCGGCTTCCGCGAGGGCTTCATCCATCGTTGAGCCAGGCTCCAACGACTGACGCGAGGCCTCGAGGTTGCCGAGTATGGCCGTTAATAGGTTGTTGAAGTCATGCGCCACGCCGCCAGCCAGTTGGCCGATAGAATCCATGCGCTGCGCACGCGCCAGTGCTTGCTCCAGCGTACGCCGTTCTGAGCCTTCGAGCACACGCGTGGCCAAATCGGCGAGCGCGAGGGCAAACGTGGATTCTTCGACGTTGAGCGCACGTTCGTGTCGCACGAGTACGAACTGCGCGAGATCGCGCCCCGAGACGCGCAATGGCAATCGCGTGACGAAGTCGTCCTCATCGGGAGTCGGACGCGCCGCGGAATCGTGCGCACCAGTGCGCGCGTCGAACACGAGCATGGGCTCCGTGCTAAACGCTCCGGCGCGCCAGATGCCGCACAGATCCGCGTCGAGCGCATCGCAGGCCATCGCCGTCAGTGGGCGCAGTGCCGCAAGCGCATCACCGCTGGTGAGCAAATCCTGATGTTCAATGGCGAACGCGCGCAGTCGCTCGTCGAGGACGCGCACTTGACGTCGCACACTGGCGTCTTCCGTCACCGTGATGAACACGGAGGTCTCCGCGTCTGTCGCGGACTGCACGGTCATTTCTGCGGGGTACAGCGACCCGTCCCGACGACGCATCCACGTGGTGAGCACGGTGCGCGACTGCCGGCCACCGCTGAGTTCATCGAGCACGGTGCGCAAGCGATCTTCCGGCAAACCAGAGATCAGGTCGGGCAGGCGCATTGCGCCAAGCGTGGAATCATCGAGGCCGAGTCGTTCGCGCGCACCGCGGTTGGCCTGAAGCAACGTGAGCGTGTGCGCATCGAAGACGCAAATCTCACTGGCTGATGCGTCGAGAATGCGCCCGAAGCGCTCGGTAAGATTTTCGCGCTTACGCGATTCATCCTCGACGCGCTCACGCAGCACCTGCGTCATCGCATTGATATGCTTGGCCAAGCGACCCAACTCGTCGGAGTGGCGCACGCTGACTTCCGTGCTCAAGTCGCCGCCGGTGATGCGGCGCACCGCACGCTCCATCTCGCGCACGGGCACGTAGAGTCGCTGACGCAGCACCCACGCGCCGACCACGAACGCGATGATGCCGAGCGACGTCCACAGTCGCAGCCACCACTCGAGACTCGTGAGGCTGGCGAGCATGGCTTCTTGATCGTCGAGCAAGCTCGCCAGCGCCACGCGTTGCGCGCGAGAAAGCACGCGTGTGGTGGAGTCGGTGAGCGTGCCCGAGTAGCGCAGCGCGGTGATCGCGTCGGCGTCGCGTCCAACCACGATCGCGCGCTGGGCGTCGAGTAGCGCTACAGCGATGGCCGCTTCGAGGCCCGCGGCGTCTGCCAAGTGCAGGCGCATCTCTAACGGGATGTCTGCGCGTTCGATTGCAGCGCGTGCGGCCGATCCGCGTTCGAGAAGCGCGAGCGCAGTGTCGCGCACGGCATCCAAGTCAACCTCTCGCACGACGCCAGCGACGTAGGGCGGCACCGCCTGCGACAGGGTGCGTCGCACGTCCTGCAAGTGCGCGAGATTCTCCGCCATGTGGTCGTGGTCCACCAACAAGTCTTGCGAACGTCCGCGCAGCGCGGTGGCCGTGGGTACAATGACGAACACGACTTGCACGGCGACAACGACCACGAAGGTGAGCGCCGCGACAGCACCCACGAGCATGAGTGCCCGCAGCGAAATCGCGCCGCGTGGCGACGGACTCATATGCCGCCCACGAGCACAGAGCTGCGGCCTTCGACACGCGTCATCCACAGCGGGCGCCGCGCGCCGGGTGCGAAGCTGA
>JAYUWY010000299.1:0-3325 GCA_043753285.1 Gemmatimonas sp.
GGGGTGATGTTCCGATGATCACGCCTACTTCATTTCTGAGAGCGGTGTGTGCGCTATCTCTCGCCGCAGGTGCAGTCTCCGCCCAGGCACCGAAGTCCGTGTTCGTGCAGCCGAGCGCCGCGAGCTACACGATTGGCGAGGGCACGAGCGCGGTCACGGCGGAGCAAGTGGCGATTCCGCTGGCGATTGTATTTCGCCCGTACAAGCGCTTGAGCGTGGATTTCACCACGGCTGTGGCGTACACGCGCGTTGTGGAGAACGACTCCACAGTGAGCGAGATCTATGGAGGCACGGATACTCAGTTGCGCGCGCATCTCCAATTGCTGATGGATCACCTCGTGCTCACCGTCGGCGCCAACGCGCCGTCTGGCCAGTACTACGTCGATGCGGAGCAACAGGACGCAGCGACCATCATCGGGAACGACTTTTTGTATTTCCCGATTTCGTCGATGGGTAACGGGCCCTCGGGTACTGCTGGCATCGCGCTTGCATGGCAATTGTTCAATTTCAACGTGGGTGTTGGCGGGAGCATGCGGAAGTCGATGGAGTTCACGCCGTATGGCTCAGGCTCGTCGGAGGTGCGCTACCAGCCCGCCGACGAAACGCGCTTGCAGGCGACCCTCGAGCGTGCGCTGTGGCTCGGCACCGCATCGGTGGGTGTGACGCTCGCGAAGTTTGGCGAGGATCAGGTTGACTCGACGACGTACTCCACGGGTGATCGCGTGATTACGTCAGCGGGTTGGGCTGTGTCCGTGTGGCGCGCGCAGTTGGCGCTTGGACTGTGGCATCTGGGGCGCGACGCGGGTGAGGTGCTGGGCGGTCCGGCGCCCAAGGAGAATATTCGCAATGTCTCCGCCACGTTGAGCGTGCCGCTGCTGAGCTGGACGCTGCAACCGAGCATCGAGAAGCGTCGTTGGCGCTCCGATGGTGCACCCGCAGGCGAGATGACGAATTATGGCATCACGATTCGGATTCCCGTGGGCGAGCACGGTGCGATTGAACCGCGATACGGTTCGAGTTCAGGCACGCTCTACTCGTCCGTGGATGCGAGCACGCGTCCGATTAGCGGCTGGCAGGGAAGTCTGCTGATTCGCGTGCGCTAGCGCTTGGCGGGGCTCATCGCCAGCAGGATGCGTGTGCGAAGGCCCGTCTTCTCCATCGCATTGCGCACGTGCGACTTCACGGTGTGCACGGACACATTGAGTCGCGCGGCAATCGCTTTGTTGGCGAGCCCTTCGCGCATTAGCTCAACGACTTCTTGTTCTCGCACGGTCAGTGTCAGCGCGACGCGCGCACGGCTTGGCGCGCCGTCAATCTCGAGGTCTAGCTCAATACCCTCGGCCGCAATCTGTACAAAGAGGGGGGAGGTCAGTTCGTTGGGGAGCACGTGTGCGCCGTCTGCCACGGCCTTCACGGTGTCCACGAGATCGCCAAGCGTCGCATCTTGCAGCACGAACCCTGACACACCGGCCTTCACGTAGTCCGCGATGTCTTCGTTGGCCGGCACGAGATCGGTAATGACCACGTTGGCATCCGGCAGCACGCGCCGTGTGGTGATGGCTGCTCGTAGCGAGATGACTTCGGTGTCGCCGGCTTCCACGAGCACGACGTCCGGCTGTGCGTCCGTGAGCATCGTGACGCTGAGCGTCGCCTCTGCTGAGATGACGGTGACACCAGGCTGCGCGTTCAGCAGTTGTTCGTGCGCGTCGCGCGAAATCCGATTCTGGTCGACCAGCGCGACGAGGATGTCGCCCTCGGCAGGTGCATTCTCGGGTTTCGCGGTCATTGCGTCAATATACACCGCCCGCGGAGTCTGGCGATACCACCGCGAAGAGGTACGTCCTCGTGCGCAGCACCCAAGGGCGGCGCGCGAGGGATGACACACCATCGTGCGAGAGTGTTTTGCCGCCAAAAGGGATACTCATTCCCTATGGACAACGACGCCGAATCTCAGGCAACCGCTGCCGAACACATCGCTCGTTCCGAAGCCAAGTTCAGACGTCTCTTTGAGGCGTCGCACGATGGTATCCTCATCCTCGACGAGCGGACGGGAGAAATTACTGCGGTCAATCCGTTTCTCCTGACTCTGCTTGGCTACACCGAAGCCGAGGTACTCGGCAAACTACTCTGGGAAATTGGGCCGTTTCAAGACCAGTCGACGAGCAAGATCGCATTCAAGGAACTGCAGAAGGAAGAGTCCATCCGCTACGAAGATCTTCCGCTGCAGACGCGCGATGGTCGCACTGTCGACGTCGAGTTCGTCAGCAACGTGTACGATGTGCTGGGCGAGAAGGTGATTCAGTGCAAGATCCGCGACATCACGGCGCGGAAGCTCGCCGAAGAAGAGACGTTTAAGCATCAACGGGTGACGGCACTGCGTGCCGCAGTTGGGCTTGCGCTCTCAGAGGAGAATCCGTTCCCCGAGGCATTTCAGGAGTGCGCCGAGGCCTTCGTGATGCATTTTACCGCCTCACTCGCGCAAATCTGGGTGTGCGAGGCCGCGCGAGACTCCCTCACGCTGGTTGCCAGCGCGGGAATCTCAGCACAGCCCGACGTGACTATTGACGGCGTGCCAACGGGATACTCAATGATGCAGCGCATTGTCGCGAGCAGCGAGCCGTTGGCGACGAATGAAGCGCTGATAGACCCACAGGTTTCCGATCATGAGTGGGTCGTGGAGTATGGCATCACGGCGTTCGCGGGGTTTCCGCTCAAGGTCGAAGGCCGCGTCGTGGGCGTGCTGGCGCTCTATGCTCAGGAGCCGATCGCCGAGTCTGTGCTCGCAACGCTAAACTCGCTACCCAACCATCTGGCTCTAGCGATCAATCACCAGCAGCAATCGCAAGACGTTGAGGCTGCTGAGGAGCGACTCCGATTCGCAATGGAGAGTGCCCACGTGGGTGTGTGGGACCTGGACTACGCGAGCGGCGACCTGCGATGGTCCGTGACGATGGAAGCGCAGTATGGGATGCAGCCTGGAAGCTTTGACGGCACGCTAAAGGCATTCGCGGCGCGCATTCATCCCGACGACCGTGACGCCACGCTCGCGCGAATGGAGGCGGGTCGCCTGGGGACGGACTTCAGCATGCAGCATCGTGCAGTGCACGAGGACGGCACCGTGCGGTGGCTGCGGGGCGAGGGGCGGATTGTGTGTGATGCAGACGGGAATCCCGTACGCGCTTCTGGAATCTCGCTGGATGTCACCGAGCAAGTGGCGCTCCAAGAGCAAGATCAACAGGCGCAGAAGATGGAAGCCATCGGTCGGCTGGCCGGCGGGGTAGCGCACGACTTCAACAATCTGCTGACCGTGATGCTAGGTTCGTGC
>JAYUWY010000300.1:0-1614 GCA_043753285.1 Gemmatimonas sp.
CGCGAGCGCGTCCAACCACGGACGCGCCGCGGCTAGGGAGTCGTGCAGGGCATCCATCGCCGCCGTGACGGCCACGGGATCGCGCCCGTTGGCTGAAAACTCCGCCTGCTCGCAGGCCGCGACCACTTCCAGTGCGCCCACCTGCGCGGCGCTGATGCGCATCACGCGCGCGCCCTCGGCGACCCCATCAAACGAGCGCGACTTGAGCTGCCGGTCCATCCACGCCGCCTGTGCCTCTGCGAACTGGCTGAAGGTCCCCAGCATCTCGCGCACGAGCTCGTCCCCACCCACGGCGCGGAGGGCGTCGAGAGCGGGCTGTGAATTCCTAGGCTGCGGGGCGTCGTCGTCCATGGCGCTCGGGGCTTAGCGTGGGACTACGTCTACTATACGCTCAAAATCGCCGCCGCGTTGCCGTGGCCCCAATAGCCCTAGAGCGATTAAGATGAAGGGCGGTTGGAGGGTTGGCAGAACGGCTATTGCACCAGTCTTGAAAACTGGCGTCCGTAAGGACTTACAGGTTCGAATCCTGTACCCTCCGTCATTCGCGTAAATCTGTATGTCGGCTTGATTCGCCCCTCTCATAAGGCGAGATTTCCGAGGCTCAGGGACGCCTGGGTGTAGTTGGAGACGTGGCCGAGAGGCTGAAGGCGGCGGTTTGCTAAACCGTTATACGGGGTTACACCTGTATCGGGGGTTCGAATCCCCCCGTCTCCGTGTGGCTAGGGCCCGATACGGATTTTTGTCCGGTCGGGCCTGTGCTGTTTTTGGACTGGACGTGAGACTTGAGACGTGAGACTTGAGATACCTCGCGTCCGAGCTTTCCGCGCCCGTACTCATCCGCAGTTGCTCACGTCTCAAGTCTCACGTCCCAAGTCTCGATGACCCGCCTCCGATTCGCACCCAGCCCCACTGGCTATCTCCACGTCGGCGGCGCCCGCACCGCGCTCTTCAACTGGTTGCTCGCCCGTAAACTCGGCGGCCAGTTCTTGTTGCGCGTGGAAGACACGGACAAGGCGCGCTCCACGGACGAGTCCACGCAGGCGATCTTCGAAGGCCTCAACTGGCTCGGCCTGAATTGGGACGAGGACGTCGTTTTTCAGGGCGCGAATCTTGAGCGGCATCGCGCAGATGCCAATCGTTTGCTCGCAACGAACAAGGCGTATCGCTGCTTCTGCACGACTGAAGAACTCGCGGTGCGTCGTGCTGCCGCCGAGGCAGCCGGTGGCGCATTCGCGTATGACCGTCGCTGCGATAAACTCAGCGCCGATGACATCACGAGCCGTGTGGCTGCAGGTGCGTCGTTTGTGCTGCGCTTTCGCGTGCCAGACGGCGAGACGTCATGGACAGATCTCGTGCACGGTCGCATCGCGTTTCCTAACAAGGACATTGATGACTTCGTGATCCTGCGCTCGGACGCGACGCCGATTTACAATCACGCCGTCGTGTCGGATGACATCGCGATGCGCATCACACTCGTGATGCGTGGCGACGATCACATCTCCAACACGCCGAAGCAGATTCTGTTGTATCACGCGCTCGGTGCGTCGCTGCCAGAGTTCGCCCACTTGCCGATGATTCACGGCACCGATGGCAAGAAGCTTTCCAAGCGTCACG
>JAYUWY010000301.1:0-1614 GCA_043753285.1 Gemmatimonas sp.
CTTCACGCCGGCAGTGGTGCGAATCACGAGGCGAGCAATCGGCGAGCTCTCGGTGCCTTCGCGCGAAAGGTCCGCGTGGCCAACCTGCACGAGCGGCTCCACCGGGCCAGTTCCTGTTGTGTCCATCTGGTACAGATAGAAGCGCACGCCGTTGGCCGGCGCTCCCGTCAGCGCCGGGCTCGACAGCACGTAGCGGCTCGTGGCGACATCCCACACCAACGTCTTGCCGAGTAGCGAGGCCGCAATGTTGGCCATCGGCGGCGCGGCGTTCTCGGCGCTTTCAACCGCGAGAGCGGGCGAACCGTTTGGGCCCGCAGCGATGATCGAGGACAGACGAATGGACGCCGGTGAACCGGCGGCAGCGTCGAGCGCGATGTCCATGTAGTCGCCGAGCTCGGCGAGTGCGTCCGTCTGCGGCGTTTCAAACGCGGCCTGCGACATCTCGACGTCGGCGGTCACGTCTGCCGGTGCGAGGGTCGTGAGCAGCGGCGTCTCTTCTCCGCACGCGGCGAGGGTTAGAAGCGCAGCCGCAAATACAGCGCGGGAGCGAATAGATGACATCATGATTATTCTCGGCGTCTGAGGGTTCAGCGAGCGCACTTCGCCCGCTCGTACACTACCTGATGATAAACGATGCTTGTCACCCATGTGTTAGCGGTGTGACTGACGTCACGCCTTGGGTGCATTGGGGTCACGTTCCACCAATACCGTGTAGTCCGTGGCCAGCACAGCCACACTTGCCACGGCGGCCCAAAACGGCAGCAGCACAGAGGCCCCGATTCCGGCGTTCAAGGGCAGGTCCAGAAGCACGCGGCCCTCGGGGTTCCGTAGCACAATGCGGCGCACGTTCCCCTCTTTGATTACTGCCTTGAGCTTTTCAATGAGCTTTGTGCCGCTGACTTTAAACTCTTCCATAAAGACTCCAGTAGGGGGCACATCTCTTACGCCGCCAAGTGGGCGCAAGTGTCACTGCACTGGACGTTCTGGCCAGTGTGCGTCGGGCTGAGCCGGCGCGGGCTGATCGGCGCCGAGCTCATCGGCTGACACGTCGGCGAAGATGAAGTTCTCGGGCGCAACCGGCGCTCCAGCCAGTCGCCGCAGAATCGCCAACTGCCCCACGTGCGTCATCACGTCGGCAAACGGCCCCTGCATAAGTTGCATCGGTGTGAGCGTGCCGAGCGATCCATCGTCACCCAAGTTGTCGCGCACCGACTCGAGCATCGCGTGAAACCGCACTTGCTCGGCGACAAAGTTTTCCAGCGGCTCTGGCTGAATCGGATACGAACCGCCAAGCTTAAACGTGCGAGCGTAGCCCATAACACTGGTCATGTGCCGCAATATCTCAACGGGTGTGCGCACCTGCGCGCCCGCAGAAAATGTCGGATAGTTCGCGGGCGCATCGCGCAACGCCTTCTGCGTACGATAGGCGATGGCCGCCAGAAAATGAGCGACGAGAACTCGGGTCATGAGGGCAACCTAGCCCCTCGCTGGAACCTTGGGAACTTGGCCGCGAGCGCGGGTAGCAATAGCCAACGCTACACTGGAGATACCTATGCGTCGCACCACCGTCGGACTGCATCTGCTTGCCGCACTCTCGCTCGCGTCGGCCTCGCC
>JAYUWY010000302.1:0-1613 GCA_043753285.1 Gemmatimonas sp.
CGATTGGAATGCCGGCGTGTCGCGCGTGAGGCCACGGAGTGCATCGGGCGAGTACGCGGCCACGCGCGCGCGGCCCGCAGCGATGCGCGATTCTTCCAACGGATGCGAACGAAACCACGTCTCCAGCCCATCGGGCTTGGTTTTGCGCTCGTTCAACAGAATCTGGAACATCTCCGGCACGCCGGTGGGATCGATGCCGGCGCGCACCATGTAGCCGATGGCGACTTCGTCGGCTTCGTCTTCGTCTGAGCGAGAGAAACTCGCCATCGCGGCATTGGCGCCAAGCGATATGGCCGCGTTACCCGTCTGGCTTGCGCAGACGTTCGGGAGGAAAATGCAAAGTCCGACCAGGCCGATGTTCGTGCCCTGTGCCTTTTGCATCTGCTGCACCGAGTGGCGCTGCGTCACGTGGCCAATCTCGTGCCCAAGTACGCCGGCAACCTGAGAGAGGCTTGTAGCGCGCTCCAACAGGCCGCGATTCATATAGATGAAGCCGCCAGGGACGGCGAACGCGTTGACGTCGGGGCTGTCCACGATGTAGAACGACCAGTCCAAATTTCGCGTGTCGGCGATGCGGGCAATCGAGTCGCCGAGTAGGTTCATGTACCGATTGAGTTCAGCATCCTGCACCAGCGGCAGTTGCCGGTTCAATTCAGCGCTGTAGCCGGCACCCATCTCAACTTCTTGCTGAGTCGAGATGGCGCAACCGGCGCAAATGGCCACAAGGGCGAGGGCGGCGAGTGAACGCATGAGATTGTTGACCCTAGCGAGAGATTTGAAACGCCGCAAGGCGCGCGAACGCCAAGGGCTCTTCGTTGCGGAAGGTGTGCGCACCGTCGAGGAGCTCCTCGCGTCGCCGCTGCGCATTCGTGGCGTCCTTGCCAGTGATACCCTAGAGCAGGCGCCTCGGGGCGCGGCGCTGCTCGAGCTCGTCGCCGCGCGCGGTTTGGAGCTGCTGGTGGTGAGCGCGGCGGACTTTGCATCCGCCGCCGATACCGAGCAGCCACAGGGCGTTCTGGCCATTGCCGAACAGCCGGAAACACCGCTCGATTCGCTCACGCTGGCCTCCACGGCACGCCTGCTCGTGCTGGACGGCATTCAGGACCCCGGCAATGTCGGCACACTGCTGCGTACCGCGGCCGCGCTGGGCTGTGCCGGCACCATTGTGTTGCCTGGCACTGTGGATCCCTGGAACGCAAAGGTCGTGCGCTCGGCGGTGGGGCTGCAGTTCACACATCCGACCGTGATGTGCAGCGTTGGCGAACTCGTGGCTTTTCTGAGCACCGCAACGTGCTCGCTCGTGGGCGCTGCCGCGGATGGCGCTCCTGTGAGTGCTGCCAACGCGCCGGCGAAACTCGCGCTCGCCGTAGGCAATGAAGGGCAGGGACTTTCTGATGAACTCCGCGCTGCGTGCGACGGACTCGTCGCGATTCCGATGGCGCCAGGCGCTGAGTCGTTGAACGTCGCAGTGGCCGCTGGTATTCTGCTGCACACGCTCCGTCCCACTCCCTGAGTTATGGATCCCATTCTGTTCGCCGCGTGGGTCGTCATCTTCTTCTTTGGCGCATCGCTCGGATCGTTTCTCAACGTGTGCATCTCGCGCTGGCCGGCGG
>JAYUWY010000303.1:0-3302 GCA_043753285.1 Gemmatimonas sp.
GGTTCGTGACGACATCATCTATACGGCGCCGCTTTCTGCAAGCATCTTAAATGGCATCACCCGCGACGCAGTCGTCACGATTGCCCGCGAGTTGGGGTACGAAGTACGTGAGATCTTGATGCCGCGTGAGTTCTTGCTCATCGCGGATGAAGTGTTCTTCACCGGTACAGCTGCCGAGATTACCCCGGTGCGCAGTATTGATAAGAGTCCGATTGGGGCGGGGAAGCGAGGCCCAGTGACCCAAGCGATTCAAGCGCAGTTCCTCGCGATTGCAACCGGACAAGCCCCAGATACGAGAGGGTGGCTCACTCCGGTTCCCCCGGCTCCTACGAGGAGTTGACCGTCGCGCCGACGGTCATTCCCCTAAGGGCCCTCACTTGAGGAGGTGGATGTGACCGTCGGCTGTCTCGCGCTTAATGCGTCCTTCGAACCATTGACGATGGTGCCGCTCAAGCGCGCCCTACGTCTGGTCATCGATGGGAAGGCCGAGATTGTCGAATCGGATGTTGGCAAGACCATACGCTCCGAGCGTATGTCGGTGCCGCGCCCGGTGGTCATCCGCCTCCGCAAGTTCGTGCACGTGCCGCGGCGCTTCCGCCGTCAGGTGACGAACACGTTCTTGTTTGCTCGCGACGGCTACCGCTGCCAGTACTGCCAGCGCGCCGGCTACGAGCTGCGTCCGCGCGAGTCGCTCACGCGCGATCACGTCGTGCCCATCTCGCGCGGCGGGCTCAATGTGTGGACCAACGTCGTCACGGCGTGCTCCAGCTGCAATACGCGCAAGGCCAACCACCTCCTGAGCGAGATTGGCATGCACCTCGCGCATCAGCCGTTGGAGCCGCACTTCGTGCATCTCTCGTGGGCCGTGCGCAAACTGACGTCCACGCAGGCGCACTACATCAAGATGTTTTACGGTGGCGATGTGGTGCGGCAGCTTGAGGCGATGGAGAAGCGGCACGGCGGCACGCTGCCCATCGAGGCACAGGCGCTCTAACGCCTCAGCTCGTCGGTCGGAAAATCGGGGAGCGTCGCGCGTACTCGCGGCGCTCCCCGCCGAGCAAACGAGTGGTCAAACTGCGCACACCGCTGGAGAGCGCCGTGCCCGGATTGCGATTCCCGCGCACCGCAGGCGTGAGTTCGCCGCGCAGCCACGCGTTCACTTCATCGAGATCCGACACACTCATCGTCCGCACCTCGAGCGTGGCCTCGTAGTAGTAGCGACGATTTCGCGTCGGCGCGGTGATGGGTACACGCAGTGGCCGCGACACCGCAGCCTCGGCATCGTCAATGCGTGCGAACGCGCCGAGCGAGACCACGCGATTGCCCACGCGCTGACTCACTTCGTATTTCTGGTCCGTACCGCGCCAGCGCACGAGCACTTCCCACTCCACCGCGCGGTGCAGCTGGTCGGCAAATCGCTCGCTCGACCACAGCTCCACGCGATACCGCAAACGCGCCGGGAATCCGTTCTCCAAAAGTTTGCGCATCTGCGCGTCAGCCAGCACGGACCGCGCGTTCACGAGCGGCCCGTCCTGCGTCATGCGTCCCGCTGCTGGCAATTGCACCACCAACCCAGGACGCTGCGCCGCCAGCGGTGACCCCAAGGCCACCGCTATTGCAACAAGGAGGAGCAAGCGCTTCACGTTAGAAGCGGCGCTCCAGCCGCAGGAGAAAGTTCACTGGTTCCTTTGACGTGGAGACGGCCTTCGCGAGATAGAATCCCAATCCGCCGAAGTCGACTCCCAAACCGAGTGACGTGCGGAACGATGAGAGCGCCGGCAATCCGCGATCGTGACGAATCTCTGGCGCACCATCGCCGACGGTCCAGCCGCGACCCGCATCAGCGAACAACACCCACTGGCCGCGCCCGTTGAATCCCGGACGCCACCAATCGTCGTCGTGGTCGGTGCGCACCCAGCCCACATGAAAATCCTGGCGCAGTTCTACCTGCGCGACCGCAATGCGATCGCACAGCGTGGCGCGCCCGGGCTTCGTGGCAATACCGCCGCAGGTGAACACGTCATCGTCGTACTTCGCGCGACGGAAGTCGTAGCCTTCAATTGACCCAGGACCGCCCACGGAGAGTTTGCGCTGCAGCGGCAGTTCGTTGCCGCCCATCTGTCCGCCGGCGACGATGCGGAAATTCAATTCCGTGCCTGGCGAGAGATTCGTGTATCGACGCGCGTCAAAAAAAGCGCGCGTGTACGTGACTTCTGTTGGCACGGCAAATCCCGGCAGCGGCTCGAGCGTGCGCGCCAACGTGCCGCGTCCGCGTTCAATATCCGCCGAGAGATACCAGCCGCCCAGCCACGGCGCGCGTAGGCGCTCACGCGTGTCCACGTTGAAGCGCACGCTCAAGAGATCAATTGTGCCTTCGTCCATCGACGCATTGGCGCGCCACTCCTCTTGGTCGTGTAGCAACGACACTGGGTTGCGCGCCAGAACCGAACGCCAGCGTTCGGAGCCCATCGCCACCGTCAGTGACACTTCCTCGCCGATGCGACCGCCGATGCTCGCCTCGCCACCATGGCGCCCATAGTGATCGCGCAGATCGCGATGCAACACGAACGTTGCGAGCCCTGCTTCTTTGTTTCGCAGCTGCCACGGTTCGATGGCTTCCACGACGTCAAACAAACGGCCAGCGAGGACGACGCCGTACGCAGATCCAATGCGCACTTCGGCGCGTCCGTCGTGACCAATGGTGCCGCGGTCCCACTTAATAGGCTCTGCCGTACGCACGACGCCGAGCGCCTCGACTTGCACGCGACCCCAGTCGGTGGTGCGACGAAAGCGCGGTCCAATTAATACAGGCAAACCTTCCACACGATTGTACGTGCGGGCTGCTACAAAAAAGAGTTCAGTGTACGAGGAGCGCGATCCGCCGGCGCCCATGCCAGCCATTCGTGGCCGCCACTCGCCCGCGCCCAAATTCTCGGGCTCAATGAACTCGCCATTCATTGTGTAGCGCAGCAACTCCGCTTGCGATCGTACGTCGCCAGCGATTGTCACGTTGTCGCCGCGTTGCACGCTGCCGCCAATCACCAGCAGGTTGCCGTCAACCTGCGCCCCGGGTTGCAGGCGCACATCGGCGTTGATGATCACGAGCGAGCCCGTAATGCGTCCGCCAATCACGGCTGGCCCATTGAGCACGCCGACGTTGCCGCGCACTTCGCGGCCCGCTGGCAGGTCGTATGCGCCAACCACACGCGTGGTCAGATCGTCGTTCCATAGATCCACGGCTGCTGCCGCCACACCGCGCGATTCGCGGCCCTGCGCGTGCGCAGACTGCGTCATGCTGAGCA
>JAYUWY010000304.1:0-3294 GCA_043753285.1 Gemmatimonas sp.
CGCGGGCACAATTACAGGTAACATTCCAAGAATGCGCATCGCACTGTTTGGAGCCACCGGTCGCGTTGGTACACGCGTGCTGGAGTACGCCCTCGCTGAGGGGCATACGGTGAACGCGCTCGCGCGCGATCCCGCGAAGATTCCAGCGCGCACAGGCCTCAGCGTCATCGCGGGTGACGTGCACGATCTCAATGCCGTGCGCAGCGCCATTCGCGGCGCAGATGCCGTCATCTCCACGCTTGGCGGTGCCGGACTCGCCGATCCCGGCACCGCGCAATCGCAGGGCATGCGCAACATCATCGCCGTGATGACCGAACTCGGCGTGCAACGTGTACTCGGCGTGGCGGGCGGCGGAATTCTCGATTCCATTCACGGCGGCCTGCGCCACGACCAGCCGGGCTTCCCCGCGATGTTTAAGCCCGTGAGCGATCGTCACGCCGAAGCGTGGCACGCGATGCGGGACAGTGATCGCGCGTGGACGATGGTGGCCACCGGCGACATTGTGCCCGGAGAGCGCACGGGCACGTATCGCACGCTCGAAAACAAACTGCCGGCGGGCACGACGTCGATCAGTGTTGAAGACGTGGCCGACTTGCTACTCAAAGCGCTGCGCGAGCAACTGCATTTGCGCACGCGCGTCGGCGCGGGTTATTAGCGCGGGCTACTGCTGCGAGCGCTCCGAATCCAGCTCGCCACCAAAGTGTGATTCATCTCGTGCGTCGCGCGGGGCGTGATGCGACTCCACTGGTGCAGGTACGAGACCTCAATGCGTTGGCGTTCACTCAGAGGTACGCCGACGCCTACTTGAGCTCGGTTCTGCAACCGGCGCTGAGCAGCATCGGAATGTCCAATCGGCAGGAAAAACTCATTCGCCGCGAAGCCGATGATTGGTCCGGCATCCGTCGCGCGCGCGCCGAGCGAACGCTCTCCGCGCACGAGGTATCGGAATCGCGTCTGGTAGCGGCGCGGTCCCGTCTCTCCCGTCTCGTTCACCGCTCCAATCCAGCGCTCTTCCCAGCGAAGGCGATGGGTAATCGCCACACCCGCGACGGATCCTGCGACGGAGACTTGCTGCCACGCGCGATGTTCGCGCAACGGCGCGCCGTTCGGCGACTCGCCGTAGGGCGCAGTCGCGATAAATGCGTAGCCAGCCGCGACGCGCACCCCGGGACGCAAGGTGACCTGCAAGCCAGGGCGCAGCACCAACTGCTGTGGCCGCGCACCGACGCCATCACGCCGCCAGTGACCGTCAAACCACAGTGCCGTGCGTGACGTGAGACCGTGATCGACGAACGCGTTCACCCAGACGGCTGCCTGGTTCACTGACGTCCAGTCCGCCTGCGCGCGAAGCGACCCCGCTGGTGCGAGCAACATCAGCGAAAAAAGAAGCCCGCGCACAATTTCTGTTGTTGCCGCAGATCTCACAATCACGCGCCGGGCGCAATCGTCCTGAACACCATTTCCGTAAGGAACTGTGTGGTGGAAGAGTCGGGGCGCTCTCGGTCCACATCGGTCAGCCGCGGCAGATGCTCCGCGAAGTATCGCTGGAGATGCGAGCTCTCCACCACGGTCGAGATTAGGGCGACGGGATACGCGTAGGTCGGACTCACATCCCGAACGAGGTCTGCCGCTGTCTGGCAGAGCCGCTTGTAGCCGAGGAAGAGCCCGTCTCGATTCTCGTCGGTCACCTCTCGATGGAGATACACCTTGGATGCCTCCGCCACGACGACGCGATACAGCACGGCTTCGTCAATGTGCGCAATGAGCGCGTCATCTTCGATCGGACGGGTGAGCTCATAGAGCGCAAGTCGCAGGCGCTCCCTCGGATCCTCCACATTCGTCGTCGCGAAGACGAGCCGGAACTCCATCCAGCTCCAGTACCAAGCAATCAAGTACAGGAGCAGACGGTGCTTATTCTTGAAGTATCGATACACCGACGCCTCGGTGGTCCCGATTCGCTCGGCGAGCTTACGAAGGGTGAAAGCCTCGTAGCCCATCTCGTCGATCATGAGAACGCTTTGCCCAACGATCGCCAATCCGATTTCTGAAGTCGTGGGATCCTTCAGGTGGAACTTCGCGTCCACCTGAAGCTTCACCCGATCGGCGAACTGCTGCATCACGACGCACCGATGAGCATACGTGCGTCGTAGAAGTCGACGGCGCCGGATTCCACGTCATACATGCCGCCGACGACCGCGATCTCGGAGTTGCGCACCATCTGGGCGAGCAACGGGCTCCGTTGCATGATTTGACTCTTCACGAGCATCACATTGAGCTCCGCTACACGCTCGACGAAGTCGGCGTTCTGTGCACTGCGATCACCAATGGTCTCCGTCTCAAGTGCAATCGCTCCCTCGATCTTCTGGAGCAGGACCGAAAGGTTGCCGAGCTTCACGCCGTCGCAGGCGCCCTTGACGGCTCCGCACTTGGAATGCCCGAGGACCACGATGGCCTTGGCGCCCGCCACCTTGCACGCGAACTCCATACTCCCGAGGATGTCTTCGTTGAGGATGTTACCCGCGATGCGGACACTGAAGATGTCGCCGAGGCCCTGATCGAAAATCAACTCGGCAGAGGTGCGCGAGTCAATGCAGCTGAGCACGATGGCCATCGGGTGCTGGCCGTCGCTGGTCTCGTTGACCTGCTGCAATAGGTTGCGGTTGGATTTCAGGTTGTTGACGAAGCGATTGTTGCCTTTGCGCAGGACGTCGACGACCTCGTGGGGCGTGAGCGCGTCGCGGACTTCAAGGGTGAGAGTTCTCATAGGTTAGCCTTAGCTGAGGGTGTGGCCGCGGAGCTCGACGGAGATGTCGCGCGCCGGGGCATTGGTTGTGAAATCGCGCAGGATTTCGCGCACGTCGAAGTCAATCACTTTCGACCGAGTGGCATCGATGACGACCCGCGCGTTGTCAGGGATGGCCGCCAACTGTTCGAGGACGCGGCCCTTGTTGAGGAAAGACACCTCCTCTGCCAACAGGATGCGGTACTCGTCCGTGCCCGGCTCGTGCTGGTGGACGGTGAAGGGGTTCCGCAGGTTGTGGTGGAGCACGACGACAACCGCGACAGCCATACCGATGCCGATGCCGCGGAGCAGGTCGGTGGCCAAGATGCCCGCCACCGTTGCAATGAAGGGCACGAACTGCTCCCACCCGTGGCGATACATCTGTTTGAAGAGTGCCGGCTTGGCCAGCTTGTAGCCGACCACGAAGAGCACCGCCGCCAACGTCGCCAACGGAATCTTGTTCAGCAGCCACGGCACGGTCGCGATGGAGACCAATATCCAAATGCCGTGTA
>JAYUWY010000305.1:0-1599 GCA_043753285.1 Gemmatimonas sp.
TTGTTGGAATGAGGTTCACAAACGCGCCGACGAGTACGGTGCGCGCACGTTGCGCCGCGAGGAGCGCATGCGTGCCGTTGGTCGTTGTGGAGCAAATGACGCGCCCGCGCACCTTCTCTGCGCTGTACTCGTGCGGAGAATTCCCGAGATCGAAGCCAGGAATGATGTGACTGTCGCGCTCGCCGGCCGTGAGCGCGTTGATCCGTTTCGCTCGCGCGGCAGCCTCGGCGGGCTCCGCGAATGCTTCGACGCACGTGGCGCCGTTGGCCAGCGCCGTAATCGTGCTGGTAGACCAGCGCAGCACATCAATCACAATCACGGTGCCCGAAACAGAACGCGGCACACTCTGCCAAGTCGAATACACAGCGAGCGCGAGCGCACGGCCACCGTCATCCGTCCACCGCACTCTCACGTCTCACGTCTCACGTCTCACGTCTCAAGTCTTAAACAAGTCCGCGCCCTCTTGCTCCAAGAACTTCGTGTGCACATCGCCCGCAATGAACTTGGGATGCGACATGAGCGTGGAGAGAAACGGAATCGTGGTCGTGACGCCTTCCACAATAAACGTGTCGAGCGCGAGACGCATCTTGGCGAGCGCTTCTTCGCGATCGCGACCGTGCACGATGAGCTTGGCGATCATCGAGTCGTAGAACGGCGGCACGGTGTAGCCCGCGTACACATGCGTATCAACGCGCACACCATTGCCACCTGGCATGTGGAATGTCTCCACCTTGCCCGGCGACGGCTGGAAGTTGCGATGCGGATCTTCGGCATTCACGCGGCACTCAATGACGTGCCCGCGCAGCTCTGGCGTCTTCGTCACGCTGAGCGGAAGGCCTGCGGCCACACGAATCTGCTCCTTCACGAGATCCACGCCGGTGAGCATTTCCGTCACCGGATGCTCCACCTGAATGCGCGTGTTCATTTCCATGAAGTAGAACGAGCCGTCGGTGTCGAGTAGCATTTCTACCGTACCAGCGCCCACGTAGTTGATGGCCTTCGCGCCCTTCACTGCGGCGTCGCCCATCTTCTTGCGAAGCTCGGGCGTCATCACAGGGCACGGCCCTTCTTCGACGAGCTTTTGGTGGCGGCGCTGCACAGAGCAATCGCGCTCACCGAGGTGAATCACATTACCGTGCGTGTCGCCGAAAACTTGGAACTCGACGTGCCGCGGGCGCTGCAAATACTTCTCGACGTACACGCTGCCGTTGCCGAACGCGCCGAGTGCTTCCGAGCGCGCCAGCTGAAACGAGCGCGCAAAGTCGTCGACGTCATTGGCCACGCGCATGCCCTTTCCACCACCGCCCGCCGAGGCCTTGATGATGACGGGGAATCCCATCTTCTCGGCGATGGCGAGTGCTTCGTCCACGTCCTCGACGGGGCCAGGCGAACCGGGCACGACGGGAACACCATTGGCGATCATCGCCGCGCGCGCCGCGGACTTGTCGCCCATCGTGCGAATCTGCGATGGCGTGGGTCCGATGAACGTGATGTTGCTGGCCGCACACGTCTCGGCGAACTCGGCGTTCTCGGCGAGAAAGCCGTAGCCCGGGTGAATGGCGTCAGCGCCAGTGATTTCTGCTGCGGCGATGAGACGCG
>JAYUWY010000306.1:0-1596 GCA_043753285.1 Gemmatimonas sp.
ACGAAGCTCGTCACTGAACTCGCACGCTGGGAAGGCGCGCTACGGGTGCTTCGCGGCTGAGGTAGGCCCGTCTTCGCCGAGTACGTGGAGGATGCGGCAGTCTTTGATGCTGCGTCCTCCGCCACACACGGCGATCACTCGCTTGAGCTCTGTCTCGAGCGCTTCGAGCTGCTCGATCTTTGAGCGTACTTCGTCGAGATGTTTGCGCGCGTGACGATCCACCGCCGCGCAGGACTGGCTCGGCCGCTCCGCGAGGCGAATGAACTCGCGCACTTCTTCGATTGAGAAACCCAGCGCACGCGCGCGGCGCACAAAGCGCAGGCGTGCGGCGTCGTCGGCCACGTAGCGACGATAGCGGCCACTGCCGACGCGCGTGGGCCGCGGCAACAGCCCAATGCGCTCGTAATAGCGAATCGTCTCCGCGGTCGTCCCCGAGCGGGAGGCGAGCTGGCCAATCGTGAATGCGTCGTCGGCAGGCGTAGTCATTTTCGCGGGCTCCATTGACCTTGTAGTGACTACAAGGTGTAGGATTCTTGCTATGAGTGCTAGCTGCTGTGCCCCCGTGATTGCTCCCGCCCAGGACAGCGCCTACCGGCGCGCCCTGTGGTTTGCCCTGATTGTGAACGGTGCGATGTTCCTCGTGGAGATCGTCGCCGGTGCCGGCGCCAACTCGTCGGCGGTGCAGGCGGACGCGCTCGACTTCTTGTCTGACACGGCCAACTATGCGATCAGCCTGTTTGTGTTGGGCTCCGCGCTGCGCGTGCGCGCGAGTGCGTCGCTCGTGAAGGCCGCCGCCATGGGCGGCTTTGGACTCTGGGTGCTCGGTCGCGCTTCGTGGCACTTGTATCAGGGCACCATCCCTGCCGCCGACGTGATGGGTCTCGTCGGCGTGCTCGCGCTCGTAGCCAACGCCGCGGTCGCGCTCGTGTTGTATCGCTACCGCAACGGCGACAGCAACATGCAGTCGGTGTGGTTGTGCACGCGCAACGACATGATTGGCAACGCGATGTTGATTGTCGCGGCGAGCGGTGTGTTTGCGACGCATCGGGGTTGGCCGGACATTGTCGTGGCCGTTGCGATGGCGTGGCTGGGAATCAATGCAGCGTGGCGCATTGGCCAGCGTGCATCAGCTGAGATTCGTACGCACAATCTCAGCGTTGCGCTGTAGGCCTGCGAGCTTGGCGCGCTTCATCGCAGAGTGACGATACTGCTCGCGATAGGTGGGTTCATCCATCGCGAGTAGTTCGTCCACGAGTGTTCGCGCGGACTTGCCAGCAATCGGAGCAGTAGGCGCAAGCGCCGCATCGCCATCGGCGCGCGCAAACTTCACGTTCCATGGGCACACGTCTTGGCAGATGTCGCAGCCGTACACGTGTTCGCCAATCGCGCTGTGAAACTCCGCAGGAATCGCGCTGCGTGATTCAATCGTGAGATACGAGATGCATCGCCGCGCATCCATCACGCCAGGTGATACGAACGCCTGAGTGGGACAGGCATCGAGGCAGCGCGTGCACGTGCCACAGTGGTCGGTGACAAACGGCGCATCCGCCGAGAGCGCAATATCCAAAAACAGCGCACCCAAAAAGAAGAACGAGC
>JAYUWY010000307.1:0-3285 GCA_043753285.1 Gemmatimonas sp.
AATGTGCGCGAGCTCGAAGGCTCCATCATTAAACTCCTCGCGTTTGCGTCGCTCAAGCACCGCGTCGTCACCGTGGACCTCGCGCGCGAAGCGCTGCGCGACAAGCTGCGGACTTCTGATGGCGGTCCCGTGCGTTCGGCACGCCAGGATAGAATGGGAAGCATCCAGCAGCGTGTCGCCGCCGAGTGGGGCGTCACGGTTGAAGGCCTACAGTCGAAAACCCGCACCAAGACCCTGACGATTCCGCGCCAGGTTGCCATGTACCTCGCGCGCGAAATTCTGGGGTTGCAGCTCGTTGAAATCGGCCAGGCGTTTGGCGGGCGCGATCACTCCACGGTGATCCACTCGCTCGAGCGCGTGGCCGAGACAATGAAGGAAAGTTCAGAGTTCAGAAACCGTGTGGACCGCGTGCGGGAAACTGTCCGACACTCCACGTGATATCCACACTATCCACACACTGATCGCCGGTTTGGGAAGTTTCCCCCAGCTGTCCCCAGTGGCTCCACGTACAATGCACGTTAGGGCGAGCGCCGAACCTGCTACACAGCAAGCACTTTCGCGTTTCGTCCACAATCCACACCTTTCTACTACTACTGCTACTTAGATAATTAAGTAGATAGAAACAGCAGGTACTTCGGCTGTTCCACATTTTCCCGTCTGCCGGATATGCGTTTCACCATCACGCGCGAAAAACTTCAAGAAGGGCTCGCCGCCGTTACCCCGGCTGTGCCCAACAAGACAACACTGCCCGTGTTGGCGAATCTCTTGGTGCAGACCACCGACAAGGGAATCCGCATTTCCGGAACGGATCTCGACATCGCCGTCTCGACGGAAGTCACCGCGGACGTCGAAGCGATGGGCGCAATCACGATCCCAGCGCGCAAGCTCGCAGAAATCGCGCGCGAACTGCCTCCGGCACCTGTACGCGTATCCGCCACTGGTGATCAGCGCATCACGCTCGAGTGTGGGCGCGCAAAGTTTAAACTCCTCGGTTTACCGAAGTCAGAGTTTCCGAGTTTCCCCGCCGTGCAGTTTGAGAAAGCGGTGCGTGTGCCGTCGGGCGATCTCCAGAAACTCATCGGCCACACCGCGTTTGCAGCGAGCACTGAAGAAAGCCGTCCAATTCTCAATGGCGTGTTGTGGGAGCTGCGTAGCGACATCATGCGCATGGTCGCCACCAACGGTCACCGTCTTGCGAAGATGGAAGTTCCAGTGAAGTCTGGCCAGAAGGCCGATCTCATCATTCCGCCCAAGGCGCTTGAGCAGATTCGTCGCCTCTTCCCGGCCGAAGAAGAACTCGAAGTCGCCCAGGGTGAAAATCACCTCGGCTTTCGCTCGCCGTTCACCTCGGTGTACACGCGCTTGATCGAAGGTCCGTATCCGGGCTACGAACAAGTCATCCCGAAGGACAACGACAAGTACGCCATCGTCGATCGCGCGGCACTCACGAGCGCGCTACGTCGCATGAGCGTCGTCGCGTCGGATCAAACACACCGCATTCGCCTGTCGTTCAACGCCGGTATGCTCAAGTTCTCGGTGAGCACGCCTGACCTCGGCGAAGCGCAAGACGAATTGCCGATTCGCTACGAAGGCGATCCGCTCGACATCGGGTTCAACGCCGCGTACTTGCTCGAGATCTTGCGCTACATGCCCACCGACGAAGTGCGCATGACGTTTCGCGCCCCAGAGCGCGCCTCCACGATTGAGCCCGAGGGCTGGGCCGATTCGGCGAAGTATCTCGCGCTGTTGATGCCGTTGCGCCTGGTCGACTAAGCGCAACGCACGGCGCGGCCGCTACGGTCGCAAAATACTCAGGGCGCTGTGTTGCACGAGTTCTTGCGTGCGCCGGCGCCCTCTGAGCATCAGGCGCAGTTCTGACGTGCCTTCGCCTGCGACGATGCCGCCGCCGTCGACGGAGATCGCGAGAGTCGCCGAGCCTTCGCCGCGTCCGCTCACGTGCACTGAATCGCCAAACTGGAGTCCGCGGCCGTCCATTGTGATGTGCGACGTGCGGCGCACCATCACGACGGTCTCACCATCGCGACGCTCGGCGCGCTCCGCAACAAACTCCCGCACAACCACTGTGTGCAGCACGAGCCCATCGCGACACAGCGGCGCTTCTGTCGAGTCGCGCCACCGCGTGCCTACCGCGACCACTGCGGGCGCATTCACCCACGACTCGCGCCATCCTTGCACCACTGCCGCCTGCGCGCCGCAACTCGCCGCGTCAGGAATCGTCAGCTGCGGCGTGCTGTTGCTGTGCGCCTGATCCGCCACGAACGACACCGGTAGTGCGACGGCATCAAGCGATCGCCACGCGGTGTCGCCGATCGTGCGCAGTTCAAACGCGCGCACCGTGCCCGTCACGCGCCGCGGCGTAGACGCGTTCGAGTACGACCACTCAAACATCATTGCACTCGACAGCGAATCCACGCGCGCGACGGTATCAATGCGCGACAACAACACCGCGGCAACCACAATGCGTTGCGCGCGCGGACGACCCGCGTCGCGAATTCTCCACGGCGCAGCCAGCGAGTCGACGGCTTCTGCAGCAGGCGTCGCGCGCGCAACAGGGCGCGCAACAAAGCCGCCGCTCGAGCACGCGGTCACGGCAACGCACAACACAACACACAACACAACACTCGAGAACGCGCGACGCATCTGCGAACGATACTCACGCAAACACGAAGGGGGCGAGTGCTGAACTCAGCACCGCCCCCTTCGCTTCTGCGTGGGCCCCGCCTGTAAGCCGGGTTCTGTCAGGACGTTGCCGCCCCGGACGATCATTCCTCTCGGTGTGAACTCGCGCGCACACTCTAGCGGTCAACCCGCGGCGTCTTTGTCGCAGAGGACTGCTGCTCGCCGCCTATTTGACCTTGCTCCCGCTGGGGTTTGCCATGCCATCCGTGTTGCCACGGATGCGGTGGGCTCTTACCCCACCATTTCACCCTTACCTCTGGTTGCCCAAAGGCGGTTTGCTTTCTGTTGCACTATCCGTCACGCGCTTGCGCACGTGCCCAGGCGTTACCTGGCAGCGTATCCAAGGAGCCCGGACTTTCCTCGGCGACACCAAGGGCGTCGACGCGATCGTCCGGCGGGACCACAACGGGAATCTAACGCAGACCTGATGACGGCGGCCCGTTTTTGGCCTCCGCGCGGTGACGAAGGGGTGACTGGCATACAACATCGTGCGGCGTCCATCGAAAGTCCCCGCCCCTCTCGGAGGTCGTATGAGCGCCGCGCTTCCCACCCTGCAAGCTCCTGTAGTAACCGTCCTCGACCCCG
>JAYUWY010000308.1:0-3285 GCA_043753285.1 Gemmatimonas sp.
GTCAATGCGAATGAGATCGGTGCTCGTGGCTTCGAGCTGACGCTCGGTGCTACGACGACGATCGCGATACAGACCCACGCCGGCAGCTTCTTCAAACAACTCGCGACGGTCGTCGGGACGATCCGACAACAGCGCGTCAATCATTTTGCTTTCGATTACAACGCCAGAGTCGGCGCCGAGCCCCGTGCCGCGCACGAGATCGTGAATGTCGCGCAAACGGCAGGGCGCGCGATTCAAGAAGTATTCGCTCTCACCGCTGCGCGAGAGTCGGCGCGTGATGACGACTTCCTTGAACGGCACGGGCAAGCCGCCGTCAGAATTCTCAAAGTGCAGCGAGACTTCGGCAACGTTCGTCGCGCGACGCGCAGACGAACCCTGGAAGATCACGTCTTCCATCTTGCCGCCGCGCAGCAAACGCGCGCGCTGTTCGCCGAGTACCCAACGCACTGCGTCGGAGACGTTGGATTTTCCGCAGCCGTTAGGACCGACAATAGCCGTGGCACCCGGCTCGAAAGTCAGGTACACCGGATCAGCAAACGACTTAAAGCCGTGTAGCTCGAGCTTGGTCAAACGCACTTAGAACATTCTCCCGGATCTATAGGCGAGCTTCGGTGTGAAGCCGCGGGACCGCAACTCTGCAGCGTACCAGAGGGCCTGGCTTGCCGACTCAAAGACGCCCGCATAAAAGCGGACGCGACCATCATCCTGCATCAGTGCATAGACAGGCACTGCGTTCCGTCCAAAGTGCGACGTCGCACTGAACACCGAGTCCACAGACGTTTCGGCGAGCAACAGCGCGAATGGAGCATCTAACACGCGGCCGCTGGTCGGTCGGATGACGCCGAGCGCGCGTTGTTCTGCGAGCCAAGCATCTGCCTCGCCCCGCGTGGGGAAGGCTCCAACGAGGGCCCGGTACCAGGGCGCCGTCCCGGGTTGCAACACCACGGGCGCGACGGTCGGAACCGGGAAAGGATCCCCGCGAGACGTAAGACGGGAATTTGCACTCTCAAGGGTGTTCGCCGCTACGAGTTCGACGCTGAATCGCAGAGCAATTGCGGAGTCCGCGGGGTTGACGATTGGCCCGAGACTCACCTCAACCGCAGGGGTCGGCTCTGGCAGCGGGGCCGCTGTCGTGTCGCTCACGAGCGCAGGCGGGGCTTCGCGAGGCCAACGCGCGACCACACCGTACGCCGCAGCAGCGGCAATCAGCGCTCCACCCACGAGCCAGCGGCCCAATCGGCGCTTGGGTCGACGCGGCGGCACCGCCGCCAAATCGCGCGGCGTCGGGGTAATCGCCGGCAGCTCCTGCTCTGGCTCTTCGACAGTCGCAATTAGCGGCCACGCGCGCAGGGCAGCAGGGGGCATATCCACCGCGACCACGCCGTCCACGCGCTCAATCAGCACGTTCAGGCCCGGCGCATTGGGCGGCACCACAAGCAGGAGCAGGGCATCCACCTCGCGGAATCCCGCCACCAGACGGTCCCAGCGCGCGCTCTCAAACACCCAGCGCTCGGCGATGGGCCCGCGGCCGGCCGGGAGGACGTACACCTCGGGTGCCCCAGGAATCGGTTGGCCGATCTCAGAGATCGGCGTGCCGTCCCGCAGACACTCCAGTAGGCCCGGCTGATCGTCGAGCGGCGTGAGGGAGCGGATGCCGCCCACGAGGTCCGCGACGGCCACACGGCGCTCTCCAGCGCACGCGCGCGCGATACCCAGCGCCACAGCGGCCGCAGCATCCGCCGAGCGCCCCGTGATGATGGCGGCAGCGATGTCTGCAAATGCCGGTGCGGTGCGACGTCCTTCGTCCGCCCAGACCTCGAGCGGAACGAGGTGATCGGTCACGGCGCGCCCTCAAACACCCAGTACGACATGCGCGAGGCCATGCCCGCGCGCTCCGCCGTTTGGCGCGAGTCAAAGGGTCCGAGCAGCACGCGCCACACGGGCACGCCATCACGATTGCCGGGCACCACGCGGGCGCGTCGGCCGTCCACGACAATGCTGTCGGCCATGATCTTGGCGCGATCTTCCGTGAGCATCGTGGCGAAGGAGACCGTCCACGTGCCGCGGCCGTCATCGCGATCGCGCGTGGCAGGCACGGGCGTGGCTTCGGGTGTCATCGGTGCAGCGCGGCCCACACCAGAGAGATCGCCGTAGCGACCGTAGATCATCGCGGTGAGCGCGCTGTCTGCTGCCACAGAATCTGCCGCGTACTCCTCAAACTGCACGGGGCGGTCGAGACCAGCCGCGCGCGGCCGGAAGCCGTTCCACCGCACGAGACCCCAGTGATCGCTCGCGCCGCCGCGGTACGTCATGCGCGTGCGCGCCGACTCGGCGTCCACCAACACGGCGTCGCCGCCGCGGGCCACGAGGATGTGCCCCTCAGGTGTCACCAGCGGCAAATCACTGCGCCACGAGGTGGCAATTGTACTCACGACGCGATCGGTGCCAATGGAAATCACGTACACCGAGTCAAAATCTGCAGACTTCGCGAGCAGGTACCGACCATCAGGATCCATGCGCAGTCCATTCACCAACGTCGGCAATGTCACGCGGCCGCGCTGTGTCTCGGCGTAGCGATCCACGATGCGCAAATCGCGGCGATCTGTGGCCACGAACACGCGATCGCCGCTCGGTGTGAGTGCGAGCGCGATGATGGAATCGCCAATCGAGAACTCAAACGCCTGCGCCAAGTCGCGCGTGCGCAAAGAAATCAGTCCGCGATCCGTCACTGCCCACAAGCGGTCGCCCGCGAGCGTGCGCTCGGCGAATCGCACGGGGTTCATCGCCGCGGAGTCGAGCACGCGCGTCTCAGGCGGCACGACGCGGCGCACGGTCGTCATTTCACTCGTCGTGTTCACGACGAGCAACGAGCCATCTGGAATGGGCACGAGCGACGTCACGCCGGTCGGCACGGGCCAATTCCACGTGGCCGCTGGCGTCACACGCAGTACGCGTGCCTGCGCGTCGAGGCCAAACGCTGCGGCGCCTTCGGTCTCGACGGCGCCGCGAATGCGCTCGTCGCCAAGCGTGCTCACACTGCCCATGCGCAGATCAATGCTGATGATGCGGCCGTCGGTGTCACGCGCGAGCATCACACCGAGGAATTCGTCGAAGCTGAGCAGTGACTCAATGTTTGGCGTGCGTTCGCGCGCGCTCCACAAAACGCTGTCGCTTCCCGTGCGATACGCGCGCGCAATACCGCCCGACGACGGTACGCGAATGAGCACGGCGTCGAGGCCAATCGCCGTGATGGAGCCACCAGACGACACACGGCCGTGGCCCCCC
>JAYUWY010000309.1:0-6500 GCA_043753285.1 Gemmatimonas sp.
GGATTGTGCAGAATCTCAAAGCTCAGCTGCATTTCTTCGGCGAACTTCTTGATCGCGTCTTCCATGCCCGCGACGTCTACGCTGACGGCGACGATCTTCAGGCCCTTCGGACCAAGCGTCTCCTCGAGCTTCTGCATCGCGGGCATCTCGACGCGGCACGGGCCGCACCAGGTGGCCCAAACGTTGAGCAGGACCACTTCGCCCTTGTAATCCGCGACACCTTTCGCCGAGCTACCTGGCGCGAGCGGCACGGCGGAGAAATCGGGCGCTGCTTTACCGATGCGAACGGGGAAGAGTTCAGCAGCGAGTTGCGTGCGTGCACTGAAGACGCCGAATCCCACCAGCGCGACGAGCACCGCAACAATCACCCACTGAATGCGACGGCTGTTCACGCCGTCTCCGTGCACCGCGCGCGCAACGCTGCGATCTCGGCCTTCGGATCCTTCGCCGAGAACACGGCGTTGCCAGCAACAAACGTGTCGGCACCCGCGCGCCAACAAGCGGCGATGGTGTCGCGCGAGATGCCGCCATCCACTTCGAGCACGGCACGCGAGCCCGACGCGTCGAGCAGCTGTCGTGCGCGCGCAATTTTATCGACCGACGCCGGAATGAACTTCTGTCCGCCGAATCCCGGATTGACGCTCATGATGAGCAGCAAGTCGAGTTCGCCGGCGACTTCACGCACGGCGTCGAGTGAGGTGCTGGGATTAAGCGTCGCGCCGGCCTTTGCGCCGAGTTCCTTGATGCTCATGATCTGGCGATGCAGATGCGGCGCGGTCTCGACGTGAATCGTGATCGTGTCGGCACCAGCCTTCACGAAGCTGTCGAAGTACTTCTCGGGCTCGACGACCATCAAGTGACAGTCGAGCGGAAGCTTCGTGAGCTTCTTGCAGGTCTCAATGACTTTTGCGCCGAACGTGAGGTTGGGTACGAACACGCCGTCCATCACGTCCACGTGCAACCAATCGGCGCCACCAGCTTCGAGCATCGCGAGATCGTCGGCGAGCTTGCCGAAGTCAGCCGAGAGCAGGGACGGCGCAATGCGCACGGACTTCGCAGCCATTAAGCGGGTCTCCGGCGCAGGCGCGCGGCAAACGATCCATCAGCTCCGTGACGCTGCGGCAATACGCGCAGGCGTCCGGCGTCGAGTACGCTGTCCGGCACGGTGCCTGCCGGAGGTGGCTCGAGGGTGAACTCAGGATGATCGGCGAGGAATGACTCCACCTGCGCGTCGTTCTCTTCGGGCTCGAGCGAGCATGTAGAGTAGATGAGCAATCCACCCGGCTTCACGTTCTGCGCTGCACCACGCAAAACGGCGCGCTGCGCGGCGGACATCACGGCGAGATCGCTCGTGCGCAAACGCCACCGCGCATCGGGGTGACGACGGAACGTGCCGGTGCCCGTGCAAGGCGCATCGACGAGCACCGCATCAAACGAACCCAGCGTACCATCGCGTGCATCCGCAACAACAGGATCAACGTTCTCGAGGTCGAGGCGCTGAATGGTCTCAATCACACGACCAATGCGCGACTCGTTGGAGTCTGCAGCGGTGACGTGCTCAGCGGTGCGCGAGAGTTCAACAGTCTTACCGCCAGGTGCAGCGCACACATCAGCAACGCGTGCACCAGCGGGAATCGCTGCATAGCGCGTCACGAGCGTCGCGGCGGGATCCTGCACAAAGAGACGTCCCTGCAAGAACGCACCGAGTGACGTGAGCATGGCGCCGGGCGCGAGCGTGAGCGAGTCTTCGACTAGCGGCGCATCGCTCGTGACGACGCCCGCTTCATCGAGCATCGTCTCCAGCTGTTCGCGATTGATGCCCCACGGGCGCACGATGAGCGGCGCCTCGCGATTGTTGGCTTCGAGCAAGGCGCGTGTGTCTTCGGCGCCCCAACGTGCGACCCAGCGCGCAACAATCCAACGCGGGTGCGAGTACTCAACAACGAGTGCTTCTACGGGATCAGATGGGAGCGTTGCGCCGAGTGCATCGCGCTCACGATCTAGGCGACGTAGCACTGCGTTGGTGAGCTTGCTCGCGCCCATGCCGTGGCGCTGCTTTGCGAGTTCTACTGTCTGCGCGATGGCGGCATACGCGGGCACGCTGCCCATGTGGAAGAGCTGGTACACGCCCAAGCGCAGCAGGTCCGCCAAATCCGCATCGAGTCGCGCGATGCCGCCGCGCACGCGCGGAGCGAGCAGATGATCCATCCATCCACGCTTGCGCAGCATGCCCCACACGAGTTCTTGCGTCCAACGCCGATCGCGCGCGTCCAAGTCGGAGGTGCGGCGATCAAAGGCGGCATCGAGCAACAAACCACTGCGGAGATCGGCGAGCGTCTCAGCAGCGGCGGTGCGGGCGTCAGTGACGAGCAGGAGGGCACTTGGCATACCCTCGAAAGATAGTCGGTCGGGGTAGGCCCGAGCTTACTGCGGCAGGGCCCAGACATCACCCACCGCCACGCCGCGCCCCTGAGCCCAATCGAGGGCTGCCACACGACGGCGCCCTGCGGGATGCACGGATTCCACTGCCACGGCCCCCGTGCCGCAGGCGATCACGAGACCGCCTTCGCCGGCCTCCAGCACTTCGCCCGGTTCACCATGGCGGTCCGGCAACACACGCACGCCGTATAGCCGCGTCTCGGTGTCACGGACAACACCCCAGGCACCTGGGCGCGGGTCAAAGGCGCGAATTGCGCGCGCCACACGATCGGCATCATGGCGGAAATCCAACTGAGCCATCGCGCGATCAATCTTCGATGCGTACGTGACCTTCGACTCGTCCTGCGCTCGCTCCGTGATGCCACCGAGTTCAAACAGCGTAAGAAACTCGATGATGGCCTCAGCGCCGAGTTCGGAGAGCGCTTCGGTGAGCTCGCCGCCAGTGAAATTGAGCGCGAGCGGCACGCGCACCTCATGCAGCACGGGACCGGCGTCGAGCTTGAGCACCATGCGTTGAATGCTCACACCAGTTTCGGCATCGCCGGCGAGAATTGCTGCTTGAATCGGCGCCGCACCACGCCAACGCGGAAGCAGTGATGCATGAATGTTCACGGTGCCGCGCGCCGGCAGTTCAATCACATCGGTGCGCAGAATGTGACCGTACGCAACGACAACGCTCAACTCTGGTTCAAACGCGCGCAGTTGCGAGAGAAACTCTTCACCGCGCGGCAAATCGGGCTGCAGCACGGGAATCTCTTCTTCGAGCGCAACAACCTTCACAGGCGGCGGCACAAGCGTCGAGCGCGAGCGACCCTGCGGGCGATCCGGCTGCGTCACGACGCACACGACTTCGTGCCCTTCGCCGATAAGGGCGCGAAGGGTGGGGACGGCGAAGTCGGGAGTGCCGAAAAACGCGATACGCACTTTGGACGGAAGACTTAAGAGGGAAGGTAAAAACAACGGCGGAGGCATTTGCCCCCGCCGTGAAAATCTACATCGTGTTGTGGTGCTCGGAGCCGTCAGACGCCGCGCCTTCCGTCTTATGTCTTCCGTCAGGCTTGAGCACTCTAAGCAAGTCTGGAAACTGATCCTTCTCCTCATCCCAAGCCGCCAGCGCCTTTCGACGATTCAAGAAGCTGAGATGATCCAAGAACAACTTGCCGTCGAGATGGTCGAGCTCGTGTTGAATGCACACCGCGAGCAACTGATGACCTTCCACTTCGATTGTCTGCCCATCGAGTCCCATTGCGCGCACCTTCACGTACTCAGAGCGCTCGACCCAACCGAACACTTCGGGAATCGAGAGACAGCCTTCTTCCCAGCGAATCTTGCCTTCACGCGCGATGATCTCGGGGTTGAACAGCGCCACGGCGACATCCTCGACCTCCACGACACACAAGCGCTCGGTGCGACCCACCTGCGGTGCGGCGAGTCCAACGCCATCGGCCGCGCGCATCGTCTCGAACATGTCGGCGGCCAACTTGCGCAACTCATCCGTCACCTCCGTCACCGGGGTGGTGACTTGGCGAAGAATGGGGCTGCCGAGTACGGTGATGGGAAGCAGGGCCATACTTACTGCGCTTCTTCGCTGCCGGCGACGGAGGAGATGCGATTGCGCACGATGATCAGCTTCGACTCACCCGACTTGATGGTGATGTGATCGCTTAGCGACCCGCCGCTGGTGCCAGCAGGACCGTTCTCCTTGATGTGCAGCACTTCGCCGACAATGCCGCCAGCGGTGACAACCTGGTCGCCCTTCTTCATCGCGAGAATCAGCGCCTGATGCGCCTTCCGCTGCTTCTGCTGCGGACGAATCATCAGGAAGTAGAAGATGCCGAAGATGGCCGCGATCTGGAACAAGAATGCGGGCAACGCGGAGCCACCTGAAGGGGCGGCGGCGGTGGTCTGGGCGAACAGATTTAGAAGAGACATTTTATCTAGGACGGAGGACGGATGACGGATGACGGATGACGGAAGCTGCAAGGAACTGCTGGAATCTAACTAAATCACGAGCATCGCATCGCCGTAGGAGTAGAAGCGGTACCCCTCCTCGATGGCGGTCTGGTAGGCCTGCATCGTGAGGTCATAGCCCGCAAAGGCCGCCACGAGCATCAGTAACGTGGAGCGGGGGAGATGGAAGTTCGTGATGAGCACATCGGCCGCGTGCACCTTGGCCGGCGGCCGAATAAAAATCCGGGTTTCGGCGCTGCCGGCTACGTAACTGCCATCCGCGCGCCACGCGCTCTCTAGCGTGCGCAAGGCCGTCGTGCCAACGGCGCAAACGCGATGGCCTGCGCGCCGCGTGTTGGCCAACAACTCCGCCGTCGCCGCGCTCACGTCGTACCACTCTTCGTGCATCGTGTGCTCGGCGGGGTCTTCAACCTCCACCGGTTTGAACGTGCCGATGCCCACGTGCAGCAACACCTCAGCGCGTTGAATGCCCTGTTGTGACAGTGTGCTCAACAGCTCTGGCGTGAAATGCAGTCCTGCTGTGGGCGCAGCCACTGATCCTTCCTGCTGTGCGTACACGGTTTGATAGCGCTCCACATCCGGCACTTCGTCAGCACGCGCGATGTACGGCGGCAGCGGTATGTGTCCGTGCTCGGCGATTGCTCTGCGTTCAGCCTCACGATCGCCAGCGCTCGTGCCGTCACAGATGAGCCGCACGATGCGCGTGCCGCGCTCCGTTGGTGCAAGCATCTCTGCCTGAAAACCCGGCGCAAACGTGACGACGCGCCCCGGCTTGAGCTTGTTGCCCGGCTGCACCATCGCTTCCCACGTGCCGTCGCGCGCTTCCTTAAGCAGCAACACCTCAGCGGGCGCACCTGAATCGCGCACGCCGAGCAGGCGCGCTTTGAACACACGCGTGGTGTTCACGACGAGCGTGTCACCAGAATGCAAGAACTGCGAAAGATCTGTGAACACGTGATGCGCAATCGTGCCCGCCGCGCGATTCACCACCATCAACCGACTAGCATCTCTGCGTGCAGCAGGAGTCTGCGCGATCCGCTCAGGGGGGAGCGCGAAGTCGTAGTCGGAGGTTTTGAGCCCGCGCGTCAGAACAGTTCGGGCTGCGCGTCCGCAGGCCGATTGGGCGCTGGGTATCCGAGATGACGATACGCCTGCGCGGTGGCCACGCGACCGCGCGGCGTACGCTGCAAGAATCCGTTCTGCACGAGGAAGGGTTCATACACTTCTTCCAACGTGTCTGCGTCCTCGCCCACGGCTGCAGCAACGGTCGTCACGCCCACCGGACCACCATCAAACTTCTCGATGATTGCGCGCAGCATCCGCGTGTCCATCTCGTCGAGCCCAAACTCATCCACGTCGAGCATGGTGAGCGCTTCGCGCGCGACGTCACGCGTGATGTGTCCATCGGCTTTCACCTGCGCGTAGTCGCGCACGCGGCGCAGCAAACGATTCGCCACGCGTGGCGTGCCGCGCGCACGACGAGCCAACTCCTTGGCGCCGTCCACATCCACCTGCGACGCAATCACCGCGGCCGTGCGATGCACAATTTCTTCGATCTCGTCGGCCGGGTAGTAGTTGAGCCGCAACTCAATGCCAAAACGCGCGCGCAACGGCGCGGTGAGCATTCCCAAGCGCGTTGTCGCACCGATAAGCGTGAAGCGCTCAATCGGCATCGTAATCGTCTGCGCCTTCGGGCCTTCGCTCAAGCGGATATCGATCTTCCAGTCTTCCATCGCCGGATACAGAAACTCATCGATGACGGGCCGGAGACGGTGAATCTCGTCAATAAATAGGATGTCGCCCTCGCGCAGGTTAGTGAGCGTTCCCACGAGATCGCCCGGCTTCTCCAACGCCGGACCCGACGTCGTGCGAATGTTGACGCGCATCTCGCGTGCGATCAGCTCGGCCAGAGTCGTCTTCCCGAGTCCCGGCGGCCCGTAGAGGATGACGTGGTCCAGGGGCTCGCCGCGCGCCAGTGCGGCGTCGATCGCCAGACGCAGGTTGTCCTTGACCTTGCGCTGCCCAATGAACTCCTCGAGCCGCTGGGGACGCAGCGACAGCTCGACGACGGACTCGTCGGCGAGCACCTC
>JAYUWY010000310.1:0-1587 GCA_043753285.1 Gemmatimonas sp.
CGCGTGCGCGCTACGGCGGAAGATTTGGGTATCTCGCTTGACCACATCACCGTCGAGGAGCCCGCGACGAGCGCGCACCGTGAACGGTATGCGCAGTACTTGTGGCAGCGCCGTCAGCGTAAGGGCCTGTCGCTCACCGAAGCGTCACAGCGCGTAGCACGCGCCACGACGTTTGGTTCTGTCATGGTCGCGCTCGGCGATGCCGACGCGCTCGTCGGTGGACTCGGCAAGCATTACCCCGAGACCATTCGCCCTGCCCTTGAAGTCATTGGTGCGGACCGTCGTCACGGCATTGTCAGCGGTCTGTACATGCTCGTGTTCGAGAAGCACATCGTCTTCTTCGGCGACACCACGGTCAACATTGATCCGACTGCCGAGCAGTTGTCGCAGATCGCATGGTCGGCCGCGGGCCTGGCGCGCACGTTTGGTATCTCACCGCGTGTGGCGATGCTCTCGTTCTCCAACTTCGGCTCGGTGAAGCATCCCGAGGCGTCGAAGGTGGCCGAGGCCGTGCGAATGCTGCGTCTGCGCGACCCGAGCATCATCGTGGACGGCGAGATGCAAGCAGACACCGCGTTTAGCGGCGAGATTCTTGAATCGCGCTATCCGTTCTCGACGCTCAAGGAAGCAGCCAATGTGCTGATCTTCCCCAATCTCAGCGCCGGCAACATTTCGTATAAATTGCTCACACAACTGGGCGGGGCCACGGCGATTGGCCCCATCCTCGTCGGTATGCAGCACCCTGTGCACGTGCTGGAACAGGGCGCCGACGTGCAGGAAATCGTCAACATGGCGGCCGTTGCCGTCATCGATGCGCAGCAGCGTTCCCGACCCACCAACTGAATCCAATGCCGACTCCTTCAGCCACTGCCCCATCGCGCGAGAGCTCGACTGGTCTTAGCGCCCAAGGTTTGAACCCCACCGGTACCCTTCGCTGGAATCTCGAGGCGCCGGAGCTCATTCAGGCCGCCATCGTGAAGGGCGAAGGCGAACTCGCCCACATGGGCCCGTTCGTCGCCGTCACCAAGCCGCACACGGGCCGCTCGCCCAACGACAAGTTCGTCGTGAAGGAGTCGAGCACCGAGGCCGACGTGGACTGGGGCAAGGTCAATCAGCCCATCACGGAAGCGCACTACGACGCGCTGCTCGCGGATGTGCAGACGTATCTCAATGCGCAGGGCGAGTTGTTTGTGCAGGATCTGTACTGCGGCGCTGATGCTGCGTACCGCCTCTCCTGCCGCTACGTGACGCCCAATGCGTGGCACGCCAACTTCGTGCGGAACATGTTCATCCGCCCGGAAGTCGCTGAGCTCGCGAAGTTCGCACCGAACTTCTCCATTTTGCATGCGCCAGAGTTTCAGGCTGAACCGGCCCGGCACGGCACGCGCACGAGCACCTTCATCGTGCTCAATCTCGCCAAGCGCACGATTCTCATTGGCGGCACGCGCTACGCTGGTGAACTCAAGAAGTCGATGTTCACCGTCATGAACTACATGCTCCCCAAGCAGGGCGTCCTCTCGATGCACTGCTCGGCGAACATTGGCAACGATGGCGACACCGCGCTGTTCTTCGGTCTCTCTGGCACCG
>JAYUWY010000311.1:0-6494 GCA_043753285.1 Gemmatimonas sp.
TCGGTAGCCGGTGAAGCGGCACTCCGGGCACCCGACCGCGGACCTGACTTCGGCGCGACCGACAGGTCGACCGGCGACGCGCGAAGCGGCTTCCGCGCTCAGTTGCGCCGGAACGGCGCAGGCGTCGCAGAGCCGCCGGACCAATCGCTGGGCGAGGACGGCATCGAGGGTGGCACCCACCAAGTAGTCGGCAACGCCGAGGTCGAGTAGCCGCGGTATCGCAGAGATCGCGTCGTTCGTGTGCAGCGTGCTGAGCACGAGGTGACCAGTCATTGCGGCCTGTACCGCGACTTCCGCAGTCTCACGATCGCGCATCTCGCCGATAAGCAACACGTCCGGATCCTGTCGCAGGATGGCGCGGAGTGCGGACGCGAACGTCACGCCTGCCTGGCGCGCCACCGGAACCTGCGTGATTCCGGAGAGCTGGAACTCGACCGGATCCTCAACGGTAATGATTTTCTCCCTCGCTACATCTCGCTCTTGAAGAGCCGCGTAGAGCGTGGTGGTCTTTCCGCTGCCGGTCGGACCAGTCACAAGCAGCAGACCGTGCGGTCGCGACACGAGCGACGCCAGCGATTCACCCAATTCCGGGGGAAGTCCTAGAGCTCCGAGCTTGATTGGCACATCGGTTCGGTGCAGCAGCCGCAGGACGAGACTCTCCCCGTGAGTCGTCGGCACCGTCGAGAGTCGGAGGTCCAGCTCTTGATTTGCGAGTCGGATTCTGATGCGGCCATCCTGCGGACGGCGACGCTCTGCAATGTCGAGTTCGGCGATTGTCTTTAAGCGCGAGATCACGGCGTGCTGCATACCGGACGGCGGCTCGATTGCGGGAATCAGCATGCCATCAATCCGGAAGCGCACATCGAGGCTGTCGCGCGTCGCCTCGAGATGGACGTCGGACGCGCCGGCGTCGACCGCATCGCGCAGTAGGAGATTGACGTAGCGAATCACCGGCGGCTGGTTTGCCAAATCGCGCACGTCTGCGGTCCGGTCCTGTTCGGCGGTGCGCTCATCCACTCGCTCGATGTCCAGCAGACGGTCGGTCTCATTCACGCACCGCTCGATCAGGCGCTCGAGGTCGTCCTCATCGACGATCTTCTCCAACACCGTCTCCTTCAGGAACTCACCGAGTTCCTCGACGGCCGCTCCGCAGCCGCTACTCGTGCGGGCCACGATGAGACGTCGCGATTCGTCGCGCCCGGCGGGACAGACGCGATGCCTAAGTAGGAAGGCACGCGAGATCCCGGCGGGCAGCGCGAAGGAGTCCGAAATGATGTTGAAGGACATTTGCACCGTAGAAGGGCAAGGGACATGCCAGCTCCGACGAGTGCAAAAACGGCGCTCACATCTATATGACAGCGGCACAACTGCCGAACCGGTGACTTTCGCACGGGCTCACGCAGTTGGCGGTTGCGACAACTTTGCGACAGCGTTGCCCGCATCCATTCGCAAGTGTCGGTACACGGTCGCGCGATGCAGCGCGAGTTCGGCCGCTGCCCGCTCGATGTTTCCGCCGTGTTTCCGAAGGACCCGCATGATTTCCGCATGATCCCTCCTACGCCGCGGCGAAACGTCGCGGAACGCCGCGAGGCCGTAATGAACAGGAATTCGCGCCACCGTGAGCACCGATTCCTTGCGGGATTTCGCGACGGTCACCATACGCTCGCACATACGCGTGAGCTCACGAATGTTGCCCGGCCACGAGTAGCGAAGACACAGCTCGAGGAACTCGTCCCCAATCTCGGGTGGCTTCGCGAGACCCACCGTTTGCGCGCTCGATTGCACTGCAACTCGCAGAAACTGCTCAATGTCCTCGCGCCGCTCTCGAAGCGGCGGCATCCTAATGCGCCCGGCCTCAAGGCGGCTGTAGAGGTCCGGGAGGAATAAACCACTCTTCGAGAGTGCGGCGAGATCGACGTTGGCAGCCGCGACGACTCTGACGTCGAGTGTCAATCGTCGCGAGGCGCCAATGGGCTGCAACGTCCCGTACTCAACGCAGTTCAGCAACAGTCCCTGCAGTCGCAGGTCCATCTTGGCGATCTCGTCGAGGAAGACTGTGCCGTGGTTGGCCTCCTGGAAGTGGCCAGCATGCCGAGTCGTGGCGCCGGTGAACGCGCCGGGCTCGTGACCAAAGATCAGCGAGGCCGCGAGTTCCGTCGGAATGCTCTGAGTATCCACGACGCGGAACTGCTCTTTTGCTCGCGGCGACCACAAATGCGCAGCTCGTGCCGCGAATGTCTTGCCGCTTCCCTGTTCACCCTCAATCAAGATCGGCATGCTCGGGTGGTGTGCAAGTGCAGCTAGCTCGGCCCAGAATGCGCGCATGGCCTTCGATCGGGTCGTCGTGAGTGCGCTGATGCTGGAGTCAGGTAAGTCCTCTGGCCTCGCCTCCCGGCGACGAGTGAGATGACGTTGGATACTCGGGTGCGCTCGTTCATCTTCGTGCCACAGGTGCGACGCCATTCGTGGTTTTGAGGTCGGGGGCATTCGAGCGCACGGCTGGTACGTCGCTGCTCGACGGAGTGGGCGCCTCAAGAATACTCGAGGGCTCTGACATGACAATGTGCATTCGCATCCGTCACACAAGCGTCATCGACAGCGTTTATGCGAATCGTCTTGAGTTTGCAGGGCCAGGTTAACTCATTCTCCCTCAATGACTTGGAGGGGCGCTCCAAATGGCAGCGGATTTGCATACCGAGCGGGCAGAGTTGCGCTCAGACGCGCAGACCGGACCGCCACCGAAACCTGGAAGAACCTCATGTCATTGCCACTCTCGCTCAGCCGCCGCATCCTCGTCGCTCTCAGTATGCTCGTCGTTGCGACGGCCGCGCCGAGTGCACAGGCACCCATCGTGTCAATCAAGTATCAGAGCGGTGAGCCGATTGCCAACTGGACCAAGGTGACGTCGTCCGTGACTCTGGAGTTCATAGTGCAGGTGTGCTCGCCCAATCAACTCTCGAGTGTGACGGCGAGCATCTCCAATTCCGGAGGCTCTACTGGAATCACGCTGAGCGATGGCGCCTATGCGAATTGTCCCAATGGAGGAACGGCCTATTTCGCTGAGGCGACCCTCACGCCCGATCAGAACGACATCAACGTCTACGCAAGTGACATCTACAGCAACAGCACAACTTCGCTGACGTCCCTAGTGTATATCCCACCGAACCGCGCTCGCGTAGAGGCCCCAGGTGACGGCGGAATCCGGTTGCCGCCGTCCTCGACTCAGGTCCTGCCCTTCACCATCGTGAACAGCGGCACCTCCTCGAACGCCTTCAGTGTCTCCATCTCGTGCGGTGGACCGCTCTCAAACTGCAAACGAGTTGCCGGCAACGTCACAAGCTTCACGACGGGCACCATCGTGCCAGGCGCATACGAGGTACACGATGTCACCGTGACTACTGGGGTGAACACCGGTTCGGGTAACCTCTCCGTCACGGCGGTCCCCAGCGGCTACAGCACGGTCGCCGACACTGGCGTCACGCCGATTTCAGTGGCGCGAGGCGACCCCCCGAAGGCAACCACGGCGCGCGGACGTGACACCGTAGCTGTCGCGCCAAGCACCTCGCGGTCGGCCAGCTTCTCTGTCCGGAATCCCGACGAGTTCGCATCACGCGCGGTGACGCTCTCGGCCACCTGCGGGACGCTGACCAGTTGCACTGTCTCGCCTTCATCAGTCACGCTCGGACCCACGAAGGACACCTTGGTGACTGTCTCGTTTAGCGTGCCATCCTCGCCATCGACGCAGGTGACGAACGTCGTGTTGATCTCGGCAGTGACGAGCCCCTCTGAATCGAGCCGAGACACGTCGTTCATCAAGGTCGGCACGGTGCCTTCCGCCTCCGTGACGGTAGTCGTGAACACGTTGAATCCAGGGTCGTCTGTCGCCAGGGATCAGTGCCTTTCGATGGCGGCCGGCCCCGCCGCGGGCGTTGAATGCGGCGCCCTTCGCGTCGCGCACGGAACGCCGGGAGTCCGCACTATGGGAGTCGAGCGCGCTCCCACGTTGCTGTACTTGAGTGACCACAGCACGCCAGTGGTCCGCGTCGCAGCCGCTGTGTCCGTGAAGGACTTGACGACCACGCCGGACTCTCTGCGCGCGAATCTGCTCATCACAGGCACGTCGATCAACCGGTACATCGCGTGGCCCTGGTCGCCGGAATGCGCCACGAGCGCGGGGTGCCGGATTGTGGTCCCGCTCGCGACCGCTGGGTACTCGATGCCCACGGGTGTTTACGACTACACGCTCGAGGTGCGCGCTGGGAGTGGCTCCCCGCCTATGGGGTCGGCAACCGGCTCGGTGGTTGTGGTAGACAATCGAGCGAGCGCGTTCGGCCAAGGCTGGTGGTTGGAGGGACACGAACGGCTTATGGTCGCCGCCAGCGACAGCAGTCGCATGCTGTGGATCGGTGGGGACGGCAGCTCGCGCGTGTACCAGCGACGGGTGGACTCCACGCACATCTGGACCGTCTCGGCCTTGGTGACGCGAGCCGACACCATCAGGCGCGTGAGTGGCGAGTACGTGCGCAAACTACGCAACGGCGGCATCGTCACCTTCGACGCATCCCTCCGGCACGTTCGTACGACGAACCGGCAGGGACACGTCACTCGTTTCTACTACGCGACTGGCTCCACGCAGCTCGATTCGCTGGAGGTCCCGGTACCCACTTCGCAGCCTGCGAAGAGATTCTATCTGTCGTACAACTCATCGTCCCCGAAACGTGTCGTCTCGATTCTGGCGCCCTCGCAGTCTTCAACAGGGAACCGGACCACCAGTCTTTCTTACAACAGCGACTGGCACTTGACTCGGATTATCGAGCCGAGCGGAGACAGCGTTCGCTTCCAGTACAGCGGCACCACAACGTCGCTAATGACGGCACGGCTCAATCGTCTGCGCGATACCACGACCTACACGTACGAGGCGTGGGGGACCGTAACCCAGGTGTCGATGCGTATGCGGGGCTCCAACCCGGCGATCACCACCACGTTTTGCGCAGCCGAAGGACGCTCGTTGGCAACCTGTAGCGGAGATGGCGGCGGATACCGGCCACAACCGGCCGTGCGTACGGTGACGCGAATCGACGGTCCGCGTTCCGAGGTCACGGACGTCACCCGCTTCTTCGTCGGCCGCTTCGGTGCGCCCGACACCCTCGTGGATGCACTTGGGGCTACAGTGCGCCTGCAGCGGGGCAACTCCACCTTCCCAGCACTGGTGACCCGCCTGACAGATGCGGCCGGACTGGTGACGCGAACCGTGTACAACGTTCGTGGACTCGCTGACACCGTGGTTGTTGAGGCACCATACGGCGGCAGCCACGCAATCTCGACCTTCAGTTGGCACCCGAAGTGGGATATGGCGACGGGGGTGCGGTCACCTACCTCGGAGCTAGACACACTGCAGGTGGATTCCACGACAGGAAATCGCCTCTGGCAACGTAGGGGAAGCAATGACTCTACCAAGGTGAGCTTCTCGTACGACGGCTACAATCGCCTGACGGCCGTCACGACCCAGCTCTCGGGGGCAGAGGAGACTTTCGCGTACGACGGCGCGCGCGGGAACCTCAATAGCTCGACGAGCGCGCTCGGGATCGAGACGACTATGGCGTCCGACTCGGCGGGTTTCGACACGGACGTGTGGACCCCAATCGACGGAACGCTGACCCTGCGGCAGCGCCGGATCTACGACATTATGGGGCGGTTAGCGCGGACGGAGGACGTGGCGCCGGCTGTGGGGTGGTCGCTCAGTCCGGCCTCGGGCGATACCGGCACAGCGCCCGCGCGGACCCTTGTGGTGAAGCACGAGTTCGACGCCGAGGGACAAATGCTCTCGGTCACTCGGTTCACTTGGCCAGACTCGAGTTCGGGAAAGACAGCCAAGTCGTGGAGCACTTACGATGCGGCGGGGCGAGTGACCGAGCAGGGCGAGTGGCACACCTCAGGCAGTCGGACGATGGTGTACGATCCGGCGGGAAATCTCCTCGCGACGACTAGTCGCCGCGGGTTGACCGTGACCCAGAGCTACGACCCCTTGGGCCGTGTGCTCGCACGCGCGACTCCGGCCATCACCTTCGCCGACTCGGTCTGCCGCGAGTGCAACCTTTACGGCACGCTCCTCGGGCCGGATACCGTGTTCATCCCAACCATCGGATCGGCAATCGACAACTTCCAGGGCAGTCGCAAGATCATCGTGCCTGCGGAGGTAACCATCTACGGCTACGACGCGGCTGGACGGATGGTGCAGGCGGACAATCCGGTCGCGCGCATCCGCCGCGGCTACTTCCCGAACGGCGCGCTCAAGGCCGACACGAGCTGGGTCCGCAACTACGACATCGGCGCTTACGAGCCGTTCGACGCGTCGCGACGCAGCGTACTGAGCTACACGTATGATCTCGCCGGGCGACGCACCGGCCGGACCGACCACACCGGAGTGACGCAGACGTACGCCTACGACTCGCTCGGACAGCTCGCGAGCACGACCGATCAGGCAGCCGGCGGCA
>JAYUWY010000312.1:0-6479 GCA_043753285.1 Gemmatimonas sp.
CGGCACCAACCAGATGAACAAGCCGAGTCCGAGGCCAATGGTGATCTGGCCGGCGAGCTTGTAGCGCTCGACGAGGCCGCGATTCTCCGTGCCCTCGCGCTTCTGCTTGAGCTTGAGGTAGTCGTCAAGAAAACCAATCGCGCCCATCAACACGGTGACGATGAGCGCGAGCCACACGTATTTGCTGTCGAACTGCATCCAGAGCAGCGTGGATGAACACACGGCGGCGAGGATGATTAAGCCACCCATCGTCGGCGTGGTGCCCTTGCTGGCGTGCGAGTCCGGCGTGCCGGCGCGCACAACCTGGTGGATCTGCATGCCGCGCAACCGATTCAAAATCCACGGACCCACCACGAAACACACGAGCAGCGACGTAATCGCCGCTCCCGCAGCGCGAAACGAGATATAGCGAAAAATGTTGAACGCGCTTTCGAACTGCGTCAGCGGGAGCAGAAACTCGTAGAGCATTAGGTCGTGGCCCAGGTGGTGAGGAGAGGCACGAGACGCTCGAGCTTCACGCCGCGCGACGCCTTGAGCAAAATCGCAGCGTCGGGCGCGAGGCGCGGTTGAAGGAGCGGCCAGAGGTCGTCAACGTCGGTGGCAACGACAACGCGCGACGCGTCGCCCAACGCCGCGAGGGCCCC
Source organism: Gemmatimonas sp. (assembly GCA_043753285.1). Lineage (GTDB taxonomy): Bacteria > Gemmatimonadota > Gemmatimonadetes > Gemmatimonadales > Gemmatimonadaceae > Pseudogemmatithrix. The sequence continues at coordinate 645 of JAYUWY010000312.1, forward strand.
AAGCGGCGCGGCGAACTCGCCGATGCCCACCACCAGTTCCGCACCACTCGCCAGCGCCGCTTCCGCCACCTCTCGGTGCGCGCGTTCGGCCGCCGCTCCCAGCTCCCGCATCGTGCCAAGCACTGCCACTCGTTGACGCCCCGCACCGACCTCTCGCAACAGCGCGATGGCAGCGCGCGCGGAGCCCGGATTGCTGTTGTAGCAGTCGTTGACGAGTAGCGCGCGGCCGAGCGGACCAACAGCGGAGCGCATCGGCGGCTGTGGCATCGCGGCGATACCGGCCGCGGCAAGCGCGGGCGCCACGCCAAACTCACTGGCCACGGCGAGTGCAAGCGCAGCGTTGCGCAGGTTGTGCGCGCCGGCAAGGGGCACTTCGACACGCACCCCTTCCCACTCGCACCAGCCAGTGCCGTTGGCGTTGATGCCGTAATCGGTGGCCCGACGCGCGCCCGACGCGAGCCCCGCACTCACCGTGCGCTGCGCTCGGCGTTGTGCCTCAGCCACCACATCGGCCTCGTCCGCCGGCACAATGGCCAGTGGCGTCTCATCGCAGAGCGAGAGTTCTTCGGCCATCACGCCGGCCAAGTCGCCAAAACCTTCGAGATGCTCTTCTTGCACGGTGGTAACCACCGCGACGTCGGGGCGAATGATCTCGCGCAACAATGCAATTTCGCCAGGCTCGTTGGTGCCGGCTTCAATCACCGCGAGATCTGCGTGGTCGTCGAGCGCGAGCAGCGTGAGCGGCACACCGATGCGGTTGTTCAAGTTGCCAGTCGTCGCGTGCACGGAGTACACGGCGCCGAGTGCGGCCTTGAGCAGTTCCTTAGTGCTGGTCTTTCCGTTGGAGCCGCCCACAGCAATCACGGGGCGCGCCCACGCATCGCGGCGATAGCGTGCAAGTTGACCGAGCGCGACGAGCGTGTCTGGAACCTCGAGCACGGGAACGCCAGACAGCGGCGCGCGGCGCACGTCGTCGACGATGAGTACAGAGGCGCCGGCCGCGACCGCGGCATCGAGATGATCGTGCCCGTCGAAACGTTCACCGCGCAATGCCACGAAGCACGCGCCAACGGGCAACGTGCGTGTATCCGTGGAGACAACGGAAACGGGCCGATCATCGAGCGCGTCGGAGATGTGCAACGCGCGCGCCACGCGGTTCAGCGTCCAGAATGGAGTCACAGCAGTTCTCGCACGATGGCGGCTTCGTCAAAGGGGTGCGATGTGGTTCCGCGAATCTGATACGTCTCGTGGCCCTTACCGGCGAGCAACACGAGATCGCGCGTCGGATCGGCGAGCTTCATCGCGTGTGCAATTGCGGCGCGACGATCTTCGATGCGGTCGTAGCTGCCAGGTGCGAGCGGCGCACAGATTTCGTCGAGAATGCGCTCAGGATCTTCAGTGCGCGGATTGTCGCTCGTCACCACGAGATGGTCTGCACCATCGCGCGCAGCGATGGCCATAAGCGGGCGCTTGCCCCGATCGCGATCACCGCCGCAGCCAAAGAGCACGATCAAGCGGCCGCTGGTGAACGGCCGCAGTGCGCCGAGTGCGCGCGTGAGTGCATCGGGCGTGTGCGCGTAGTCGCGCAGCACCGTGGGATGCTCACTCAAGAGCTCCAGGCGCCCGGGAACCTGCGGCGCAGTCGCGAGACGCGCCGCGACGGTCTCCAGCGGAATATCGAGCGCGAGCGCGGCGGCGGCGGCAGCGAGCGCGTTGGCTACGTTGAAATCACCAATCAATGGCAACACCACAGGACGTGACTGCTCCGCGTGCTGCAGCAACCACGCACTGCCCCGCGGCGTGAAGCGCAGTGCATCGGCGCGCACGTCGGCGCGCGCCGACACACCGAAGCGCAGATGACGTCGCGTGGCCGGCAACTGATTCCACCACGCGTCATCGGCGTTACTCACGATCGTGCCGTCGGCGTCAATCAAGTTCACGAGCTTCGCCTTCGCGGCGAAGTACGACTCCATCGTGCCGTGATAGTCGAGATGGTCGCGCGTGAGATTCGTGAACACACCAACCGCAAACCTGAGTCCGCCGACGCGCTGCTGATCGAGCGCGTGCGAACTGACTTCCATCGCCACGCGCTTCACGCCGGCGTCCACGAGCGCGCGCAACACGCGCTGCAGCTCAATGGGTCCAGGCGTGGTGAGGCCCGAGCCGCCGGGGAACGGCGACCCATCTGCGCGCAAAACGCCGAGCGTGCCGATACTCGCCGACGGAGCATCCGGCCCGTCGAGCAGGTGTCGCAGCAATCCGACGGTCGTGGTTTTGCCGTTCGTGCCAGTGACCGCAACCAACTGCAGCGACTCGGCGGGCTCGCCGTAGTACGCAGCGGCAGCCACAGCAGCAGCAGCGCGCGACTCCGAAACTACAAGCGCAGGCAACGAAGACTTCGCATCCGCGGCGATAATCACCATCGCCGCGCGCGCGGCTTCTACCGGCGGCAGGAAGTCGTGCCCATCGCGCACACTGCCCCGCACCGCAACAAAGCACGCAGCGGGCGCCGCCGCGCGCGAGTCGTCAGTCAACAAGGCAATCGTCGCGGGTAACTTCCCGCGTACGTCCACCAACAGTCCCGCGCGCTCCAGCGCATCGCGCAGCACGGACGTTTGCACAGTGATCATCGGTCGTTGCCCAAGCGCACCAGCGAGCCCGAGCGCAGCATCGTGCCCGCCGCTGGTGACACGCTACCCGCCGGCGCATTCACCAACTGCACGCGAAATCCCGCCTTGTGCAGTTCGCGCACTGCAGCTCGCGTCGTCATGCCCCGCACATCAGGCACCGCGCGCGAGGTAACAATTGGCGCCGTCGTTGCAACCGGCTTTCCCAATTCCACCACGTACGCCGGCGCGCGACGATCCGCCGTGGCTTCGGCCGTGGCCAGCGCGCGTGCACTGTCATCCGCCGGCACAGAATCGGGCGCACGACGCTTGGGCGCCTCCGCCAACTGCGCGCGATTCAACGCCGCATCACGCGCGGCGATCGCCGCTTCAAGCACCACTTTGCTCACCGGCGCGGCCACGCGACCGCCGTAATACGACGCACCCGTGGGATTATCGAGCTTCACCAAAATCACGTACTGCGGATTGTCCGCCGGAAATAATCCAACGAAGCTCGCCGTGTACGAACCCGTCGCGTAGCCGCGTCCATCACTCGTCGTACGACGCGCGGTACCTGACTTACCCGCGACTTCAAACGTCGCCAGATCCGCCGACGTCGCCGTGCCACCAGCCACCACATCGCGCAGCAAGCCGAGCATCGTCTTCGCCGTCTGCTCGCTCATCACGCGACGCACCACGCGCCGCTCGGCGCGCCACACCACCGTGCCGTCGGCCGCCCGCACCTCGTGCACGAGCCGCGGTTCAATCAATTCGCCACCATTGGCAAACGACGCGTACGCTGCCGCCAACTGCACCGGCGTCACCGAGAGTTCATAGCCCATCGCTAACGACGCACGCGACGTGCCCGACCACTGCGACACGGGATACAAGCGGCCCGGTGATTCGCTGGGATACGGCAAGCCGGTCGTCATGCCAAAGCCGGCATCGCGGAGTGCTTCGTACTGGTCACGCGCCGTCAATCGCTCGTTGAACTGCACAATGCCAATGTTCGACGACTGCTGAATCACTTCCGCGAAGCTCATCGCGCGCGCCTTGTGCACGTCGCGAATGATGCGGCCGTTGGCGCGCCACTCGCCGTTGTACGTCGGCACAGAGTCCGTGAGCCGCACGAGTCCGCGGTCGAGCAAAGCCGCCGCGATGAACGGCTTCACCGTCGAGCCCGGCTCGTACGGTTCCGTTAGCGCGGTCGCACCAGTCGTCGCCGCACCGGCACGACGACTCGCCAACGCACGAATCTCACCGGTGTGCGGATCCAGCACCACAATGTCTCCGCCGGTGGCGCTCATCTGACGCACGGCGTCATCTAGCGCGCGTTCGGCGATGTCTTGCAATCCCTGATTGAGCGTCAGCACCACGGAGTGCCCGGGGATGGGACTGTTGCCGTCCTCACCCGGCGATTCCATGCGCCGCCCACGACCATCGCGCAGCAGCGCACGCTTGCCTGCTTCACCGCGCAGGAGCGAATCCAGCGCCGACTCAATGCCACCCACCGCGTTCCCGCGCGCGTCGAAGGTGCCGAGCAAACGACGCAAACCATCCGTCGGCGGTGCCACGCGCTGAATGGCTTCTGTGGGATGTACGCCGCGCATCGCCATCGCTTCGGCCACGTCGGTGCTCAAGTACTGCCCCGGCAACTCCACCCATTTTCGATTGCGGTCCATCGCTCGGCGCACAAACGCCTCGGGCACGCGCGCGCTGCGCAGCGCCGCAGCAAGCGCTTCCGGTTTGCGCACTTCATTGGGCGCAACTGCCAATCGCACGACGGCGCGGCTCTCAACTAGCACAGAACCCGACGCGTCGAGAATCGCTCCGCGCACGGCAGGCACTTCGGCCGACGCCACCTGCTGACCGCGCGCGGCAACGCGCCACTTGTCAGTCTCCGCCAGTTGCACCCACGCGGCGCGCCCCACGAGCGCCACCGCAAAGCACACGAAGGCGCCGTGCACGACGCCGACGCGGCTGACCTTAATCACGGACGCGGCGTCGCCCGATCCGGGCGCGGCAAGATGATGACCAATGATTCGGGCGGCACGCGCATTCCCAATTTCTGTTCGGCGATAGGGGCAAGCCGTGCGCGGCTGGACGCGTCGCGGATGGCGCCCTCGAGGGCGGCTTCCTGCGCTTCCAGTGCGGAGCGGCGTTCTTCGAGTTCGCGGATCTCGCGGGCCTGTTTAATACCAACGTTCCGTCGATATATGACGCCCACCGCCACCACAAAGAAACCGAGCAGCACGAGGAAAATCACCGTCCGTCCGCGCACGCGTTATGGCTCCCGGCGGAACACGCGCAAATGCGCGCTCCGCGCCCGAGGGTTCATCGCAATTTCACCGTCTCCGGCGAGTACGGGCTTGCGCGTCAGCACTTCGCCGTACGCCACGCCCCCGCAGTTACAAATCGGCTGCCGTGGCGGACACGAGCACGCCGTGCTCCAGTCCCTGAACAAATGCTTCACCACACGGTCCTCACCGGAGTGATACGCAATCACCGCAATCACACCACCGGGCACCAGACGTTCCCGCAACGCCACAAGCCCGCGCGAGAGTCCGCCGAGTTCGTCGTTCACGGCAATGCGCACAGCCTGAAACAAGCGCGCGAAATCGCCTGGTCCGCTGCGCGGTCCAAGCACGCCGCGAATCGCGCCCACCAAGTCGTCGCTGATCGCGAATGGCTTCCGCTCGCGACGATGCACAATCTCGCGGCCCAACCGACGCGCTTTGGGTTCGTCGCCCGCTTCTTTGAACACGCGGATGAGCGTCGCTTCGTCACTGGTGTTGAGCCAATCCGCAGCGGTCATCGGCTCCGTGTGATCCATGCGCATGTCGAGCGTCACACCTTCGCGAAAACTGAAGCCGCGCGCGTCGTCATCGAGCTGACGCGAACTCACGCCGAGGTCGAGTAAGATGCCATCCCACAGCTGACCGTCGAGTGCGCGCACGTCGTTAATCGCGTCGTGATTGCCCTGCACCGCGACAAATTTTCCGTCGCGTGCGTACGGCGCGAGGCGTTCACTCGCGATACTCAGCGCGCTCGCATCGCGATCCAATCCCGTCACGTGATGGCCGCGCGCCAACAACGCTTCCGCGTGCCCGCCGCCACCCAACGTGCCATCGAGCACGCGCGCGCCACCCGCGAGCGCATCGCACACTTCGGTCACGAGGACCGGCGCGTGCCACGCACTGTCGTGCGCACCGAGCGCGTCTGGTGAGGA
>JAYUWY010000313.1:0-15991 GCA_043753285.1 Gemmatimonas sp.
GGAAGTGCAGCCGTTTGATCACAAGTGGGGCATCACGGCGGTGGTGCCGGCGTTGCGTGACTCCGTCACGCGTCGCTCGGCAGCCCGTCCGGGCGGCAATGGTGTAGGCCCTGTACGCGGCGTTGGTCAGCGGCCGCCCGTAGCCAGCGCGCCCACGCCTACTGCGCCCACCACTCCCGGCGCACCCGCAAAGTCCAACGACTCGCGTCCCACCACAGCACCTTCGCGCCGCGGCGGCACCATCCGCGTCGGCGAGAGTGTGAACGGCGAACTCGCCATCTCGTCGCCCACGCTCGGCGACTCCACGCGCTTCGATGCGTGGACGTTTACCGGTCGTCGCGGTGATCGCATTGCCATCACCATGCGCTCATCGGCGTTCGATCCGTACTTGCTTCTGACCCGCAATAACAACGGCACACAGGAGAGCGTGCGCCAAGATGACGATGGCGGCGGTGGCACGGACTCGCGCATCGCCGTGGAGCTCACCGCGGATGGCGACTACACAATTGTTGCCAACGCCGTCGCAAAGCACGCACTCGGCGCATACACGCTCTCGCTGGAAAGTGTGAACCGCGTGCAGATCGCGTTCCGCGAAGTGGTCGCCAATGCGAGCCAGCATCCGGTGATTCGTGTTGGCTCCATCACCAACGGCGCGCTCAGCGAGAGCTCAGCACTACTCACCGACGGTTCGTCGTTTGACGCGTATTCATTTGAAGGACGCGCGGGAGAGATCGTAGAAATCACGATGGCCAGCACGGACTTCGACACCTACCTGGCACTGGGAATTTTTGGTAGCGACTCCGTGATTGCTCGCGATGACGACTCGGGCGGTAACAGCGATGCCTTCGTCGTGGCGCGCCTGCCGCGCACGGGTCGCTATGTCGTGATGGCCAACTCGTATGGTCGCGATGCCAAGGGGTCGTATTCGCTCAACTTCCGCGCCGGTCCTCCGGCGTTGCCAACGCTCACAATTGTCGGTCGCGCGGCAACGACCCAGCGCCTTCGCGTGGGCCAGACGGTACAGGGCAACCTCGGCCCCACCTCCGAAGCGATGAGCGACGCGTCGCGATTCCAGGTGTGGTACTTCGAAGGCCGCGCTGGACAGCGTATCAACGTGAATATGCGCTCGGCGGACTTCGACAACTTCTTGCACATCGCGCGCGTCGGCGCCAAGCAGACGCTGGGCACCGACGACGATTCAGGCGGCGGCACCAATGCGCGTCTCACGGTGACGCTGCCGGAGAACGGCGTGTACGCAATCATTGCCAATGCCCTGCGTCCCAACGGTCGCGGCAACTACACGCTTGAAGTGCGCGATGGCGCAACGATCGATTGGCGCGCCATGACCGACCGCGACGCGCTGGCGGTGGCCGACTCGTTCCCGCGCATTCAGATGGGACAAACCGTGCGCGGTCGCCTCGCAGACAACAGTCCGTTCCGCACGGACGAGACGCCGTTTGCTGGCTACGTGTTCCAGGGCCGTCGCGGCGAGGTCGTTCAAATCGACATGGAAGCCGCGGGCTTCGACGCGTATCTCAGCGTTGGACGCGCCGGTACCGATTCAATTCTCGGCAATGATGATGACGGCGGCGAAGGTACGAACTCGCGTCTCACCGTCACCTTGCCCGTCGATGGTCGCTACGTGATTCTCGCGAACTCCGTACCCAAGGATGCGCGTGGTGACTTCACGCTGCGCCTGTCTGCGGGGCGTGCGTCAGTACCGCTGCCCGAGATTCTTCGTCGTCCGGTCACTCCGGCGCAGACGTTGCGCGCGGGTCAGGCATCGAGCGGGCGACTGTCCGATGCAGATCCACTCATGGGCGATCGCACGGCGTTCGCGACTTGGTACTACAACGGCCGCGCAGGTGAGCGCGTGACCATCACGATGCGCTCCACGGACTTCGATGCATATCTGCATCTCGCGCGACAGGGCGCCGCAGAAACCATCGCCACCGATGACGACGGCGCTGGTGGAACGAACTCGCAGATCATCACGACGCTCGACCGCGACGGCGTGTATGTCATCGTCGCGAACATGTTGACCGCTGGTGGCAGCGGCGCGTACACGCTCGAGCTCACGAGCAGCAACGTGGGTCCCGAGACGGGCAGCGCGTTGCGCGCGCCTGTGCCCGGCAAGGGCGGGGCTCGCCCGAGCACGGCTGCCGCTCCCACGCGTTTGACGCCGACGGCCGCGCTCGCCATCCCGACGAACTCGTCGCGCACGATTGTCGTGGGCACGCCAGTGACCGGCTCGCTCGGCGCTGGCAATCCCACCCTGTCTGACAACTCACCGTTTGAGGCCTGGTATCTTGAGGGCCGAGCGGGAGAACGCGTCGTGATCACGATGCGCTCCTCGGCGTTTGATTCGTATCTGCACATCGGACGTCAGGGCGATCGCGCGTTTCTCGCCAATGACGATGACTCTGGTGGCAACTCCGACGCGCAGTTGAGCGTTACGTTCCCAGCTAACGGTACCTATGTAATCGTGGCCAACACCTTTGCCGCCGGGGCGAGTGGGTCGTATCGTCTTGAGGTGGCATGGGCGCGAGGCGGCGACGATGCCACGCAGCTTGCTCAGAACACAGCCGCTCGTATCAAGTAGTCTCCCCACACTCCCGCACTACCACTCTATGAAGACCCCGTTCGTTGTTCGCGCGCTGGCGGCCGCAGCGCTCACGTTGGTTACGCCGCTTGTCGCCATGGCGCAGGACGGCTGGAACACGCCCGTCGATCGTGCGCGCATGGTCCGCGTTGGCGACACCAAGAACTCAACGCTTGAGGCGGGCGATCGCGTCCTCGGCGATGGCTCGTACTACGAAGTGTGGTTCTTCGAAGCTCGCGCTGGTGATCGCGTCACCGTCGCGATGCGCTCCTCGGCCTTCGACACCTACCTCGCCATCGGACGTCACAACGGTGAGCAGCTGGAGTCCAACGACGACGCCGAAGAAGGCAACACCAACTCAGCGATCTCGTTCACCGCGCCCGACAACGGCACGTACGTGATTCGCACAAACTCGTTTGGTGAAGGTGAGTCTGGCGCGTACTCGCTCATGCTCGTCGCTGGTGGTTCGGCGCCAGCCTCAGGCGGCTCAGCGGGCTCGAGCGGCAACAACGTGACCGTGCGCCAGGTGCTCTCCGCGCCGGTCAACAGCGCACGCATGATTGCGTCGGGACGCACGGTGACGTCGTCGCTCGGCACGGACGACCCCAAGCTCCCCGACGATTCGTACATCGAGGCGTACTACGTGCAGGTCAACGCGGGTCAGCGCCTGACGGTGACGCTGCGCTCGGGCGCCTTCGACACGTTCTTGCAGGTCGCTCCCCACGGAAGCACCGAAGCACCAGAGACCAACGACGACATCGAAGAAGGCAACACCGATTCGCGCGTCGTGTTGACTGCGTCGCAGAGCGGCACATACGTGATCATCGCCAACTCGCTCACAGGCGGAATGACTGGCGAGTTCTCGCTTGAAGTGAACGTCTCGGGTGGCAGCAGCGGAAGCACGGGCGGCGGCATGGCTGGCGATATGGCTGGCGTGATGGGCGGCAGCGCGTCGGGCAAGCCGTCGAGCAACTCGTCTGGTGCGCGCACCATCAGCGTTGGTCAGACGGTGAACAGCGAGCTGACCGCGGCCGACTCAAAGCTCGACGACGACTCATTCTACGAGGCGTGGACGTTCACCGGTCGTGCCGGTGAGAGCATCACCATCACGCTGCGCTCTACGGCGTTTGACACTTACCTCCAGGTTCGCGACGCCAGCGGCGAGGTCATCAGCACCGACGATGACTCCGGCGCTGGTGCGAGTGGCACCGACTCGCAGATCACGCTGGTAATCCCCGCGGGTGGCCGTATCGTCATTGTGGCCAACACGTTGGAGGCCGGCGAGACCGGCGCCTACACCCTCACCGTCGTCCGCGGCGGCTGACCTCACGGCAGGGCGGAGGGGGGCATGAAACCCCTCCGCCCCTCGTAGAGTAGATTGGTTGCAACCCTGCCCCACTGGCGGGTGTCCAATCCGTTGACCCAACGAATGCGAATTTCCCCCATCCTGTTCTTGCTCGCGGCGGCCGGCGTTTCTGCCTGCACCCCGCGTGGTGGAGCGGCGCCGACTCCGGTACCGCGCACTCCGGCTGCTCAGGTGCGCGCCGATTCGCTGAGACTTCCGTACACAAAAGCTGACGTGACGTTCATGACCGAGATGGTTGGTCATCACGCACAGGCCATCATGATTTCGCGCTGGGCGCCGACCCACGGCGCCGATACCTCGCTGCGCATTTTGGCCGCGCGCATCATCAATGCGCAGCTGGACGACATCAACCTGATGCGCCAATGGCTCCGCGATCGCGGCAAGCCGTTGCCGAGTGTGACGCTCGACGGCGTGTTTACTCCGGCGCCTGCGGATTCCACCGACGAACACGCTGGCCACGACATGGGCGACCACTCCGCCATGGCCGGCATGTTGACACCCGCGCAGCTGACCGAGCTCGACTCAAAGCGTGGCGAAGAGTTCGCGATTTTGTTCTTGCAGCGGATGATCAACCACCACCGTGGCGCCGTCACGATGGTGCAAACGCTCATTCGTGACAGCGGCGCGATTGATGAGACCGTGTTTCGCTTCGCCGCAGACGTCGAGGTGGATCAGTCCACCGAAATTCGACGCATGCTCCAGATGTTGCTCGAGAGGGGCGGCAGTCCGCCCGAGTGAGTTGTAGTTCCCGCATCACCACCATTCGCAGAGGGATCCGATGAAGTCTCTGTACCAGCGTACCGCGATGCGTACCGCGATTGCGGCGCTCGTCGCCACAGCGGCGTGCACCCAGCCAGCGGTTGAGTCTGCGCCGCAGGCGCGCAGCACCCCGACTCCCCCGTCTTTCCAGAACGACGCGCGCGTCGGCCTCTCGGCCGGTCTGTTTGACGCCGCGGTTGCGACGAGCGGCATGCGCGTCGTTTCCACCACGCGGTCGCCGGAAGGCTTCCTCGGCATCACCAATTCGGACCTCGCCTTCACGGGCAACTATGCCATCCAGGGCAACTACAACGGTCCGGTGATCTGGGACATTTCCAACCCGTCCGCTCCGGTCGTCGCTGCGGCAGTCGTGTGCCCCGCGTCGCAGAACGACGTGTCGGTGTACGGCAACCTGATGTTCCTCTCGGCTGAGGCCTTCAACGGTCGCACCGATTGCGGCACGCAGGCGCCCACCGGTCAGTCCAACCCCGTGCGCTTCCGCGGCGTTCGCGTGTTCGACATCTCGGACATCAAGAACCCGCGCCTCGTCGCTGGCGTGCAGACCTGCCGTGGCTCGCACACGCACACCGTCGTCGAGAACCCGCGCGATCCGGCCAACGTCTACATCTACGTCTCTGGTTCAGCGCCGGTTCGTCCGAACGCCGAACTCGAAGGCTGCGTTGGCGAAGCACCGTCGGCCAACCCGGCTTCGTCGCTCATGAAGATCGAAATCATTCGCGTGCCGCTCGCCAATCCGGCGGCGGCAGCGATTGTGAATCGCGCATCGATCTTCACCGGCCTCACCAATGCCCCGTCGCACGGTGAAACTGCCGCTGACCGGGTGGTCTCCATGGCTCGCGCTGACACCGCTCGTATGCGCGGTGGCTTCGTGGCAACGAACCCGCAGTCCGGCTCGCCGATCGTGTTGGGCGCTGGCTTCGTGCGCACCCAGCTCGACTCCATCGTTCGCGCGCGTGGCGGTTCAGGCGCGCCGACGGGTGCTGACTCCACGGCGCTTCGCACGAATCTGCAGAGCATCATCAACCGCGTGTTCGGCAATGCGCCGGCGCCGGGCAGCCCGGTGAACTCTGGCAGCCAGTGCCATGACATCACCGTGTATCCAAACCTTGGCCTCGCCGGCGGTGCTTGCGAAGGTCACGGCCTCCTGCTCGACATCAGCGATCCGGTGAACCCGGTGCGCATTGATGCCGTGGCGGACTCGAACTTCGCCTACTGGCATTCGGCGACGTTCAGCAACGACGGCAGCAAGATCCTCTTCTCCGATGAATGGGGCGGCGGCGGCGCGCCGAAGTGCCGCGCCACGGACAACGCCGAGTGGGGCGCCAATGCAATCTTCCGCATTGTGAACCGCAAGATGGTGTTCGAGAGCTACTACAAGATCCCGACGGTCCAGAGCGGCACGGAAAACTGCGTCGCGCACAACGGATCGCTCGTGCCGGTGCCCGGCCGCGACATCATGGTGCAGTCGTGGTATCAGGGCGGCATCTCGGTGTTCGATTGGTCGGACCCGAAGAAGCCGTTCGAAATCGCGTTCTTCGACCGCGGTCCGGTTGACGCTGCGCGCCCAGCGATGGGCGGTGCGTGGTCCACCTACTGGTACAACGGCCAGATCATCTCGTCCGAAATCGCTCGCGGTCTCGACGTGGCGGAACTGACGCCAAGCCAGTTCCTCACGCAGAACGAAATTGATGCGGCCAAGACGGTTCGCTATCAGCAGTTCAACGCGCAGGGTCAGCCGCTCATCACCTGGCCCGCGAGCTTTGCGCTGGCCAAGGCGTTGCTCGATCAGGCCGAGCGCAACAACTGCCTCAGCGCCGCACGCGTTGGTGAAATCCGCACGGCAATCGGCAACGCCGAGCGCACGTCGGGTACCGCACGTCAGCAGCAGTTGCAGGCGCTTGCCGGCACGCTCGGCAGCGACGCCCGCAACAATTGCGACAGCGGCAAGAACGGTCAGCTCCAGCGTGCCCTGCAGAATCTCTCGCAGGTCACGATTTCTTAAGTTGGTGATTGCTGAGTAGGAACAACGCCCTCGATGCAACCGCATCGGGGGCGTTGTTGTCTCACTGACTACACACCGAGGATTTTTCCAATGCGTTCAATTGTTCTTGCGGCACTCGCCATCGTTGTCGCCGTCGCGCCTGTGCAGGCTCAGCAGCGCCTCGTGGAGTTGCACGACGTCGTCAAGATGCCGGTTGATGCGAGCCACAACATCATCAGCGGCCAGACGAAGCGCGCGGCGCTCAGCACGACGGACGGAATGCTCAGCGACAGCACCTATTACGCGCGCTGGTATTTCTCTGGAGTGAAAGGCCAGCGCGTGCGTGTGAATCAAGCGTCGGAGGCGTTCGACACCATGTTGCATCTCGCACGTCACGGCGCCGCAGAGATCGACGTGCAGAATGATGATGCAGACGGCACGAACTCCGAAGTGGAATTCACATTGCCCGCCGACGGCATGTACGTGATCATCGCCAACTCGTTCACGAAAGTTGCGACGGGTGACTACTCGCTGGCGCTCGAGGTTCGCGATCCTGCGCCAGGACTCTCGGGACCTGCCACGACGACCACCGTGCTGCTGCGAGAAGTTGAGCCGTTGCAGCGCATCGGTGTCGGCATGCGCATGGGCTCACAGATTGGCGCGAGCGACACTCAGCTTGACGACAGCACGCAGGTGGAGCTGTGGTATGTGAATGCTACGGCAGGCGAGGCACTCACCATCACGCTGGAGTCGAGGGAGTTCAGCGGCGCGCTGCACTTTGGCAAGCAGTCCGGGCACGTGCTACTCGGTAGCGACGCCGGAGCAGCGGGACGCGCGCAACTGCGCGTCAACATCACGGAAACCGGGACCTACGTGATTGTTGTGCAGGCAACGCGACCCGGCGCGCGCGGCAGCTACATGATTGAAACGGCGCGCGCAGTACCTATCAGACCGTAGCGACATACCTTTCGCCGATGCGCATCCTTCTTCTTGCTCTCTTGGTCTCGTTCGCACCCGCGCTTCATGCGCAATCCCCTGGGGATTCGGTGCGTCTCACTCTCATTGCAGGCCCTGTGGTGCGTGGCCCACTACTCGAGCGCACGCGCGAAGCGTGGCGCGTCGCGCAATCAGCATCAGATGCAACGGTCATTCCCGCGCGCGATGTGCTCCGCGGTGAGATGCGCGTCGTGCGCACGCGACGCGCGCTACGCAGTCAGAGCATGTGGTACGGCCTGCTCATCGGGGCCGTCGCGGGTTACGCCGTGTACAAAGTAGAAATTGACGGACAGCAGGGCGATCCAGGACTCGGCGGCTTGCTCGTGTTGCCGCTCGTGGGCTCGGGTGCGCTCACCGGTGGACTCGTCGGTTACATCGTCGGGTCAGCGCGCCAAGAGATCGTGTGGCGACAGGTTCCGAAGCTTCAGTGACCGCCCGAGAGTAGCGTCGCCGCAGCGGAGAGTCCGAACCCTGCGGCGCACGCTACGAGTTGTGCAACCGGCAGATCCCACGTCTTCTGCGCCTTGAGTTGTGACGCCATCACCGCGCCGCCCACAAACAAGAACGAACCCGCAGCCACCGGCACGACAACTTCCGCCGCGCGTGCCGTGCCCTCACCCAGCCACAGCGTGAGAGCGGCGCCAACAAACGCGAGCGCACCGCTCAACAGCGTGAGCATCACCGCGCGGCGCGGGCGCGTGCCGTAATGCACGAACACGCCAAAGGTCCCGACTTCCCGCGGGAGCTCGTGCGCGAGCATCGCCATCGCGGTCGCGATGCCCGGACCGGTGCCCGCCAAGAACGCGGCGGCAATCAACGCGCCGTCCACGAAGTTGTGCACCGCATCCGCGCCAAAGCTCACGGCCACCATCGCCGGATCGTCGAACGCACTGATGCCCGCCTCCTTCGAGGGCGCTTCGTGCGCCGTGTGCTGCAGCCGATGCAACCAGCGCTCCACCAACAAGCTGCCCACCACGCCGACAGCCACGCTCAATCCCACGAACCCCACCGCTGGGTGCCGCTCGTAGGCCTCCGGCAACAGATGGAACACCGCCGCGCCAATCAACGCGCCCGCGCCAAAGCTCACGAGTGTCGGCAATAGCCGACCCAGCGTCGTCCCGCGGCCCGCGAGAAACACAATCACGACAAGCGGCACGCCGGTGACGGCGAGCAGGCTGACGAAGGTGGGAATCCAAGGAATCACAGCGTGAACTTACCAAGGTCGTAAAGGGGCCGCCGAACGCCCGCGGGGCATTCCAGCGTCGATTCGTAACAATCCGAGGCAAGAAGGCGTAAGTTCCCAGAGTCCTCAGCCCACCCTGCCTGAGCCCCACATGAATCTCGACCTGCGCTACGTCCTCCGCAGCCTGTCCCACGCGCGCGGCTTTGCCATCGCGGTCATCCTCACGCTCGGCCTCGGCATCGGTGCCAACACGGCCATCTTCAGTGTCGTGCGTGGCGTGCTCCTCAAGCCACTGCCGCACCGGGACGGCGACAAGCTCCTCTACTTGCGCCACTCCGTGGCCGCGACCGGCGACGACATCGCGTTCTCCGTACCGGAGATCGAAGACTTCCGCCGCGAGTCGCGGACGCTGGCGCAGATCGCCGAGTACTCGCAGCTGACGCTGACGTTCGTCGATGAAAACAACGCATCGCAGATTGACGCGGGATTGGTCACTGGCAACTACTTGAGCGTGATGGGACTCGTGCCGTTGATGGGCCGCCCCTTCACCGAAGGCGATGACGGCGCGGGCGCGGCACCGGTCACGATGCTCACGCACAACTATTGGCAAACGTACTTCGGTGGCGATCCAAACATTGTGGGCCGCAAGCTGCGCATCGGCGGACGCGACGTGGATGTCATCGGCGTGCTGCAACCGGCGCCATTCTTCCCGGGCCGATTTGATGTGCTGATGAACATGAGCATCAGCGAGCACCACACGAGCGCGCTGATGGAGGACGGCCGTACGCATCGCATGACGCAGGTGATTGCGCGCATGAATCCCGATGCGTCGCTGGAGCAGGCGCGTCAGGACGTGCTGGCGATCACGACGCGCGCGCACGAGCAGTTCCCGGAGATGTACGACAAGGCATCGGGCTACGGCGTGACGGTGACGCCGTTCAAGGAAGTGTTGGGCGCCGACGCGCGCCTCACGCTGTACTTGCTCATCGGTGTCGCCGTCTTTGTGCTCATCATTGCGATTGCCAACGTGGCCAACCTCGCGTTGATGCGCGGTGTGCGCCGCGAGCACGAGCTCACGCTGCGCTCCGCATTGGGCGCCGGCAATCGGCGTATTCGTCGTCTGCTCATCGCCGAGAATCTCGTGCTGGCACTCGGTGGCGCGGCACTGGGCATCGTCATCGCGTATGCGGGCGTGGGAATGCTCACCGCCATTACCGCGCGCGTGAGCCCTCGCGCCGACGAGATCGCGGTGGATGGTTGGGTGCTGCTCTTCACACTCGTGCTCTCACTGATTGTCGCGCTGATTCTCGCCTACGTGCCGGCCATCGGCGACGAAGACGCGTTGGCGCAGGGACTGCAGGCTGGCACGACGAAGGCATCGGGTGGCGTGCGCCGTCGTCGTTTGCAGCAGGCGCTCGTTGTTGTGCAGGTCGCGGTGAGCGTGGTGTTGCTCACCGGCACGGGCCTGCTCGTGCGCTCCATGCAGCGCCTCGCGGCTGTGGACCCGGGCCTCAACACGCACAACGTCCTGACGATGGAAGTGCCGTTCGACTTCACCGCCGACGATCCGATTATTACCAAGCAGCGTCACGCGCAGATGGTCACCGAACTCGACGCATTGCCCGAAGTAGAAGTCGTGGGCATGGGCTCCACGACGCCACTGCGACGTGCGGGCTTCCAGCTTGAGCTTCGCGTGGAAGGTCGTCCGCAAAACCCCGGCGAGCCAATTCCTACTGCCGAATACCGCTCTGCAGATCCTGAGTACTTCCGCGCATCGGGCATCAAGCTCATCGAAGGTCGCGCGGTGCAGTCCACGGATCGCGCCGACGGCGAAAAGGTTGTGGTCATCAATCAGACACTCGCCACGAAACTGTGGCCCGATCAGAGCGCCGTTGGTCGGCGCCTGGGTTGGACGGGTGACGTGTTGCGCTTCGTTGGCATCAGCGATGAGTACCGCACAGTGGTCGGCGTTGTTGCGGACACCAAGGATGGCGGACTCGATGCCGCACCCGTTGGCGCGGTATTCATGCCTGCCGAACAATCCATCTTCCCGTCGGGCACCATCGTGATGCGTGCCACTGTGGACCCGAAGTCGCTCGAGCCGGCAGCGCGCGCCATCGTGCGTTCCATCGCGCCAGCGCAGCCGATTGAAAACGTGCTGCCGCTCGATGCCATTCGCGACGAGAGCATCGGTCCGCGCCGTCTCAACGCAATGCTCGTGGGCAGCTTCGGCTTGCTCGCGCTCGTCATCGCCACGATCGGCATTGCTGCGGTGCTCGCGTTCTCAGTAAGTGCGCGCACAGCGGAGATCGGCATTCGCATGTCGCTCGGCGCAGCTCCAGGCCGAGTGCAGCGCATGATTCTCGGCGAGGGCGGCACTCTGCTTGGCGTCGGTCTCTTGCTGGGCGTTGGCGGTTCGCTCGCCATGGCGCGCTTGATGCGCGGCTTGTTGTACGAAGTGCCGCCCAACGATCCGCTCACGCTCACATTGGTTGCGCTTGGCATCGCCGTGATTGGGCTTGGCGCTGTGTGGCTCCCCGCCCTGCGCGCCAGTCGCATTCAGCCCGGTGAGGCGTTGCGCGCGAGCTGAGCGCCCTTGGCAGGTCGGCCCGAGCATCGTCAGTTCTCGCGACGCTCGGCTGCCGAGTAGTGGTGAAAGCGATTGTGCGTAATCGGCGAGGCAAGCAAAACGGCGGGGCGTAGCTCGCCGCTCAGCGTGCGCTCAAAGAATTGCGCCATCCACTGCTTCTCCGATGGCTCCTCAAGCGCGGGCTCGAAGAACATTCGCCGGTTGCCTTGGCGGCTCACGATCTGCGGCCAGTTGCAGTAGTACACCTCGCCTTCGGCGTACGACAATCCGTCATACGTGCGGATTGCGTCGAATCGCGTCGGCGGACTGTCGATGTCGAAACCACTGCGCGGCAACTTGTGCTGCTCAGGCCACAGAGCTTTCCTCACGTCATCGTCCACGTTGTACCACGCCACCTGCGTGTGATTTGAGCCGTAGAACTCCGTGAATGAGAGCTTGAGAAAGTCGTATCCCTCAAGTTCCATAATGCGCACCGCCGTGTCGCGCAGCCCTGGGAGATACGTGCGAAACCCGTGTCGGCAAACGGGCCCGACGCTCGCATCATTGTAGAACATGTCGTCTTCAATGAACACGCAGTAATCAGCGTCGGACGCATCAAAGTGCTCCGCCACAAACTGTCGCCCGCCAGAAATACCGCCGTTCCCCTGCGGGTGATACAGCATCGTCGCGTCGTGCCGAGCGGCGACGGCGCTGTTTGCGAGGCGCGCCGCGTCCTCCGTGCTGTGGTCGAGCACATACAGTCGGTCGAAGCGAAATTCTTTCACCCAACTCGCCAGCACCTGATCGAGTTGGTCTGGCGCGTTGTACGTCACGATGTAGCCAGCCACCATACGCGCGGGAATCTCACGCACAATCGTGCGGCGGCGCTCGCGGCGCGACTCAATCAGTTGGGGATCTAGCGATCGCCGTGCGATGCCGGCACTTGGGCGCGGCAATGCCTTCACGTGCTCAAAGAACGACTCTAACAGACCGTGGTGCTCGTCCTGGAGTTCATAGCGCGTGTAAAGCTCGGGCTCTTCAATCGCCATCAACGTGAAGAGATTCTCTTCGGTCCCCATGAATCGCTCGTGGAGTGTGGCCGAGAGCAACGCGTAGTAGTGCTGATTCACTTCAGAGAGCACGTCGCGATGCCCGCCAAAGAATCCGCCGCGGCAGACGAATTGCGGATCCACTCCACAAAAGCGCTTCATTCCATCGCGAGCAAAGCCGTGGATCTCGTCGGCCTCGCGATACGGGAACGACACAAAGAAGAACCGATCCAACAGCGACCACACGCGCTCCAGCACCCGATCCTTGCTGAAGTAGCCCGGGTGCACCGTGTTGGTGATGCCGCCATCAATCCACGCCAACCGATCAGCGCCAAACGGATTGGAGATGGCTGCGTCGTGCAGCATGAACATCTTCGACATCACCATCGGGTTGTACAACGCAAGCGTCGCCTGTGGGGAATCGGGCAACCACGACGCTTGGGCGCGCCACTTGGGGTCAAGCCGAATCGCCTCAACGAGGCGAAAGAACTCAAACTGCTCTCGAAAGTGCGATGCGGGGCGGTCAATGAACTGCGTCGGGCGTCCCGCGCGTGCCTCGGCCACGAACTCACGCATCGCGGCATCGCCATAGATCACCATCGGCACGTCGGCGACGAGCAGCTCAGCGAACCGCGCGCGGTAGTGTGCGAAGTCTCGCGCGAAGCCTTCACCCGCTTGGTCTCGCCCTAAGTCCCAAATGCCAGTGACGATGGTGGTTTGCGCCGGCATCAGATGCGACCCACAATCGGATGTCCCCAGCCCTGCGAACGACTGTGGGGCCACACAATCCAACGGGTGGGCAACTCGTCGGTGATGAACTGGCGCCAAATCTTGCAGTACTTGTCGGGGTCCGCCTTCATCAACGCAATCTCCGCAGCGTCCGCGTCCTGACGAAACAACTCCCGGTCGTCAGCGCTCTTGAAGGCGACAACCCAGCGATCGTAGTCGTCATGCGGTACGCGCTCGTACGCGACGTCGAGGCAATGCCGAAAGTACGGAACGAGTGACGCCTCAAACTCGGCGTCGCTGCGATGGACGTTGTCCGTCGGTGCCGGCGGAAGATGATCCAGCACCGCCTGTGTCACGCCACGGCGCGCAAACGAGATGCCGGCGAATCGTTCGTACTGCTGGAGCGTTCGCGCACGTCCGAGTCCGTAGGCGGCGCGCTGAGTGTCCTCGACGAGCTGCGACTGCGCGCGGTACTCGTCCATGCCAAAGAGGCGCCGGCACTGATCGTGCGTCGAATCGTTGGCGCGGCCCCACTCGGTGTGATCGTCCCAATGCTTGGTGCGTCCGCGCCGTGTGTACTCGTGCCACGCCACCATGCGGTGCGGGTGAAAGAGATCGTACCCATGCGTGTAGGCGCGGACCGCGAGGGTGATTTCTTCGCCGTGAAAATAGAACTCGGGGTTGTGTGGCACCTCGCGCACGAAGTCGCCAAGCGTGAAGGCGAAGTGTGCGGAGAAAAAACGCGCGCGCTCCGGACGCTCCATGGACTGCCACGCTGACATCTTCTCCGGCGTGAAGAAGATGGCGCCCTCTGGAATGAATCGGTCAAACGCTAAACGCCACGGATCGGGCTCCCGCTCGGCCGGATCGTTCCATGGAGCGTACGATGGAAGGTATGCCGTCAGCAGCGGCTTCTCGATGCCCTCACGCTGGAGCTGCTCGAGCATCTCAATGCAGAGCTGATCCCATCCCGGGACGAACCGATGGTGCGAATCCAAGTGCAACGTGTACTGCTCACTCGCATAGCGCTGTTGAATCTGATTCCGGGCCCAACACGCGCCACGACTCTCGTGAAACGGAATGTCAATCACCGTCAGCGTGCAGCGCGGACGGATGGAATCAAAGATATCCGGCGTCTCCTCGTCGCCGTGCTGCCACGCCACGCAGATGTGCAGCCGCGACGAGTCGCTGGATTTGTTCAGCGCGTCGACGAGCGTGGGGACGAGCTCCGGATCGCGATACGCGGCAATCTGGACAAAAATATCTGCAGGCATTGTTGGTCTCGGGGAACGCCGCCACTCGGCGAAACGTCACGCGGGTCAGAACCTGTGGCTCTGACCCGCGCTGGCAGAAGGCCGACGTCGCAACGAAGACGCGGCCTTACGGCGTGGGCGTCGGGGTAGGCGTGGGAACAGAGCTCGACGCGGACGCCGAGGTCGACCGTGAGGCTGACCGCGTCACGGACGCCGAGCGTGACGACGATGCCGACGTCGACGCCGTGGCGCTCGCGTCTGGTGGCGCCGAGGCGGCGTTGGCCATCTTCGGCGCAAAAATCATGTCGATCGACGGGAAGAGTGGGATCGCCGCGAGCAGCTTCACGATGTCGCGACGAGCGACGCCGCCTACAGCGCCGGAAGCCGCGAGTCCGCCGTCCAGCAGCAGACCGCTTGCTTCAAGCTCCTCGAGCGCGCCCTCTACCACAAGTGTCGGCTCCACACCGGCAGGCAACTCCATTTCTGTGGCGACGAGCACCGCAATCTCTGCGACGCTGTTCTCGCCCGTGCAGTGACGCCACACCGCGCTCGACAAGCGGTTGAGGCGACGCGCCGACTCGTCTGTCGAGTCGTACACGAGGGTCTCGTCACCAACGACTTGCGTGATGAGATCAGCTTTGCGGGCGAGTGGCTTCACTGGAAGGGTCGTGGTGGGTTTCAGCGGTAAACTGCGTCCGCGTTGAGCAATTCGCGTGCGGAAGTTGTCGCATCGCCGCGGGGTCCCGCAAGCCCCTTCGCTCGCTCAACCGCGCGGGAGAGCACGCCGAGCGCAAAGGCCGGACGCGTGCGCGCCACGAGCGTGTGCTGCAACAGACCCAGCGCGCGCTCACCCGCCGAGAGCAACCGCGGATTCCACGTCGAGTCGGCTGCATAGGACGTAATCACCAACAGACTCAGCGGCTCAGGATGCCGAGGTCCAGGCATTTCCCCCACCGCTTGGCGGTGCCGGCGATGCGTCCCCTGCCGAATTGAGAGGCGGCGAGCGTACGGCCACACCAGTCCCGCCTCGTCAAACACCGCGTACTCGTCGGACCAATACTCCGCTCCAGCGTCGACCAACGCTCGCACCAGTGTCGTTTTACCGCCGCCGCTGAATCCCGGCAGCACAATCACGCCGTTGGAGCTACGCACCACGCCGGCGTGCACAAACAGGTGCGTGAGCGTCCGACTCGCAACCTGAAGTCGTAGCGCGTCTTCAAGCGCCTCGATGACAGGCGACACTCGCACCCCTTCGGCTAGCGTCTCATCGCCGAGCAGGAGCCGATGGCGCGGCGCCTCCGTAGATGGAGTGCTACGTAGCAGGGTGAACCACGCGCTCACGTCGTGACCTGCTGGCACAAAACCGGGGGGTAACGCCTCACGAGCCCGCCGCAGCAGCGCCTCGTCGTTGCTTTGCACACCGAGTCCGACACCGAAAGCGCTAAACGCAAATCGGTGCGCGCATTGGGCGGCGTCAGGAAAT
>JAYUWY010000314.1:0-6471 GCA_043753285.1 Gemmatimonas sp.
CCTCGCCCACCGGTGCTCGAAACTTCAATGAACTCCACGCTTCGCCGTTTCCTTCTACTTTCGATGCTCAGCGTTGCGCTCTCAAACCGCGGCGTAGCCCAAGCTCATCAGCACACTGGCCCCGTCGCCGCGCCGAATGCCGAGGTTGCGGCAGTCATCCAAACAATCCAGGCACTGTTCGCCGCGGCGGAGCGCGGAGATCTCGCGGCGCTTGACTCCCTCTACGCGGGCGACAGCCTTCTCGTCATCGAAGGCGCAGGAATCAACCGGGGCTGGACGGATTATCGCGACAACCATCTCGCGCCCGAACTCAAAGACTTTCAGAACTTCCGCTATCGTCCCTTCGAGATTGAAGCCCGGGTCTCAGGAAACCTCGCGTGGGCGACCTATCGCTACGCACTCTCGGCCGACCTCGCAAACGGAAAGGCGGACGTCGTCGGGCGCGGCACAGCGATTCTCGAGCGTCATGGCAATCGATGGATTGTGCGGCTCACGCAGACCGCAAGCCGAGCTCGTCGACCCAGCGATCCGGCAATGCCGTGACGCGAAAACGCCACATCTTCTCCCCCAGAACTCCTCGACTTCCTGAGACTATGAAGCTCTCCGGAAGTGGAACTAGCACAATCTTGGGGGAGCTCGAGTCCCGCTTGATGCGTCTGTGTTGGGACGCTGAGGCCCCGCTTACAGCTCGTGAGATTCACGAGCTGTTGCGCGAAGACCATCCCGTATCGCCGCTGACCAGCACGACAGTGCTCAATCGGTTGGTACGGAAGGGGTTTTTGTCGCGCGCGCGCGTGGGTGGACGACTGCATTTCAGCGCACGCATTGAGGAGGCGGAATTTGTCTCGCAAGCGTCGCGACGAGCCGTGGAGGGAATTCTTTCACTCGGCACTGAGGCCGTCACGGCGTCCATCGTAGACGTGCTCGCGGAGCGCGATCCCGAACAGCTCGCAGAACTCGCTCGCCTGATTCGCCGCAAACTGAGAGAACAGGAAGGATGAGCGAGGCGTCGGTGCAGCGTGCTGGCGTCCGACCGCCGGTCATTCGCCGCGAAGAGCGGCGACGCCGGGTGTTGCTCTTTGCAATCGTCGCAGCGCTCCTCCTCGGGATCACGCCGGTCGTGGGACATCACGTGCTCGGCGCCGTGCCTTGGTTGCGCGCGGAACAACAGCACCTCGCGATGCTCTGCCTCGTCGCACTGCATCAGCTTTTGGAGCCAGTCCACGAAGTGGCGCACTGGTTTCTCTACGCGGGCGTGGGGTACGCAGTGTTCGAGCGCGGGACCGTCTTGTGGCGCCACTGGAAGGTGATGCGAGCGCTGCCGCAGGCGCGCGTGCATCGCGATTCGCCGCTCGCACGGGCCGCCATGCAGGCGGGATTGAGTGTCGCGCGCGTCCGGACCGTTCGTGGACTGCCGATGCCGGCCTTCACCTCCGGTTGGATTTCACCGCGCGTGATTGTCGCCGCTGATTTGCACGAACGGTTGACACCTGACGAACTCAAAGCGGTGCTCGCGCACGAGGCCGTGCATCTGCGGCGGCGTGACCCGCTGCGCCTTGCCGCGCTGCGCGCGCTCGCCTCGCTGCTGTTCTGGCTTCCGGTCCTTCGTCGCTTGGCGGCCGATTGGGAAGACGAAGTGGAGATCACCGCCGACGATGAGGTTGCACGCGAGCTCGCGCTGCCTCTCGCCTCAGCCATTTTGAAACTCGGAGGCAACGGCTGCGATCCGTTCGCCGCCACGGTGGGATTCCAACGCGCAGACCTCCTTCCGCGACGCATTCGCCGCCTCGCCGGTGAGGATGCCGTGGCGACATCGCACACGTCCACACGTTCGCTCGTGGCAGCGACCGCGGCACTGCTGCTGACGTGGAGTTCGGGTGTGATGGTTTTGCACCCGCTGAACGATTCCGCGGTCCACAGCACCCACGGTCCGGCACACTGCGACCACGCGCACAGCCTCCCGATCACGCACTTGTTTTGCCGCGGGTGGACGCTTGGATTTTCGGACGCTGCGTCGCCCTGCCCACACGACGACGCTGGCGCGCCCTGACTGCATCTACCCGGGCCCCAACAGATACCGCCCAGCCATTGCCGGACTCGCACCCGCGCAGTATTCTTTACACAGCGTAAAAAACCTACCTCCTGTCTCCACATCATGCGACTCTCAATCCGAGCCCTATCCCTGTTCGTCGCGCTGAGTCTCGCGGTACCCCTCAGTGCAGCACAGGCCCACCCGCGACTGCTAAAGGCAACGCCCGCTGCGGACAGTCGCACCGAAGCACCACGTCAGATCGCGCTCTCGTTCAACGAAGAACTCGACCTCGCGCTCACTCGCGTCACCCTGCTCCGCGGCGAGGTGCAGGTCCGCCCTGACTCCATGCGTTTGGCCGTTGGAGATGCCAAGACTATCGTCGCGACGTTCGCGACCGCGCTCGCACCGGGCCGCTACACTGTTCGCTGGCAGGTCTCGGGCGACGACGGCCACCCCGTGCGCGGTGAGTTCTCGTTCGATGTGATTCGCTAACTCTCGTGGGTACCGAGTTCGGCGTTGAGTCGCCGGCATTCGTTGCCATCCGTGCGGTGCTCTCCGCGTGCACCATCGGACTGCTCGGCACACTCGCTCTGCGCTGGGTCGTGCTCGCGCGCTACACGGGGCCCGACGCCACGCAACTTCGCATCGCCGTCGGTGAGCGACTGCCGCGATGGATTGATGGCTTCGGACTTGTTGCGCTCGCGGCCACCATCGCGCGCCTCGTTGCGCAGCACATTGCAGTGTTTGGCACCGAGCAAGCGTTGTCGCGCGATTCCGTTGGCACGTTGCTCTTTCAGTCCAACTGGGGCCGCACGTGGTGGCTGGCCGTCACGGCCGCCATCGTCGTCACTTGGGTCGCGCCGCGACTGCGGCGTGCAAACAACGCTGCGTGGTTTGTAGCAGCCGCGGCGATTCTCCTTTTTGCGGCATCGCAGCCGCTCTCGGGGCATCCGGCTGCTGCCCACATGCCGAACATCGCCGTCGCGACGCAGCTACTGCATCTGATCGGTGCCGGCGGGTGGGTGGGAAGCTTGGCGATGTTGACGCTCCTGGCCATCCCCGCCGCGCGACAACTCGAGGGCCGCTCAACCGATCATCACCCGCACGTCGCGGGGCTTGTGCGCGCTTTTAGTCCAACGGCCCTCGTGTTCTCCGCCCTCCTCGGGATCACCGGACTCTACACGGCGTGGGACAACCTCGGCGGATTCGCCCCACTCTGGCAGAGTACGTACGGACGCACGCTCGTGATCAAGTTAGGATTCCTCTCGATCGCCGCAGCCACCGGCGCTTACAACTGGCGGCGCGTGCTGCCGGTGCTAGACCAACCGCACGCCGGCGCGAGGCTGCGCCGATCATCGTTGATTGAACTCGCCGCCGCGCTGCTCGTGCTGGTAGCGACCGCGGTACTCGTAGCAACGCCAATGTCTGACGAGTAGCATAGCGCACTAAGTTCACCATTGAGGTAACGCATGCAACGCAGAACAGGATTAATTCTTGCCGCGCTATTCATCGGCGCGAGCGCGATGGGTGCCGACGATTTTTGGCTCATCCCAAATGCATTTCACGTCGATGTGGGCGACGAGGTCGTGCTACGCGGCCAAACGAGCAGTCAGTTCCCGACGAGCCGATCTGCCGTCGCGGTTGAGCGCGTGGCTACGGCCAAGCGCATCAGCGCGAGTGGCGAAGTCGCGCTCTCCGGTTTTTCGATCCACGAACGCTCGCTGTTCGTCCGCGATCGGCCCGCTACGGCCGGACAGTATGTGATTGCGCTTTCACTCCATCCGCGCAGCGTCCGTGAGTCGGCGGACGGTTTTCGTCGGTATCTCGACGCCGAGGGTGCAACGGCGGCGCGGCAGCGTGTTGAGCGTGAAGGGCTCTTGGCCGGCAAGGATAGCGTGACGCGTCGGTACGCCAAGTACGCAACGACGCTCGTGCAGGTGGGAGCCGGTGGCGCGCGAGCATTCGCGCGACCCGCGGGACACGTCATCGAACTCATCCCGCTACGCGACCCAAGCTCGCTGCGCGCGGGAGACACGCTGGAGTTGCGCCTGCTGTTTCGCGGCGCACCGCTAGGCGGAATTCCCGTACACTCGGACGTTGTCGACATTGACGCCGACCGTGACGCGACGAGTGGTAGCGCACACGCGGAGCACGGAGGAGCTACTGCGCCGAACACCTATACGCCGAACGCTCGCGGTATCATTCGCGTGCCGCTGCATCGGCGAGGCATGTGGAGCATCCGCACAATTCACGTGACGCAAGCTCCCGCTGGCTCGGGAGCGGACTGGGACACGCATTGGGGGACCCTCGTCTTTTCGCTCGACAATCCCCCGCGGTGATCGCAACTAAGGCCCGCTGACGCATCACCACGTGACCGAACTGTACCATCGCGGGTAAAGACTAAATGGAAACAACGTCAGACGTGCTGGTCGTCGGTGCAGGGCCAGCCGGCGCGTCGACGGCATTTCATCTCGCGCGCGCGGGTCTTCGCGTCACTCTCGTGGACCGCGCGCGTTTTCCGCGCACGAAAGCCTGCGCGGAGTACATGAGCCCGCAGGCATCGCGCCTGCTGCACGCGATGGGCGTGCTCGAGCAAGTCGAACGCGCCGGCGCGGCACAGCTCACCGGCATGCGCATTCGCGCACCCAACGGCACCCAGTTCGAAGGACGCTTTCTCGCGGAACACGGGTATCGCGGGTTCAGAGATCGCGGCCTCGCCATCCCTCGCATTGATCTCGACGCCATGCTTGTGGACGCCGCGCGCAACGCCGGTGTTCACGTGGTCGAAGACTGGTGCGTGGGCAACGTAGCACGAGATTCCGCCCACCGCGTCACGTATGTGACGGGCACGGATGCCTCCGGCGTGCAGAGCCAGCTCTCGGCAACTGTCGTCGTTGGCGCCGACGGATTGCGCTCAATCGTTGCGCGACGCCTCGGGCTCGCCAGCCGCTCTCGCTTCGTTGAGCGCTATGCCGTCGTCGCGCACTTCGCCGACGTGCAAGGCATCGATGACGCGGGCGAGATGCACGTAGCGCACAACGGCTACGTGGGCCTCGCCAATGTCGGCCATTCGCTCACCAACGTCGCCGTCGTCGTGCCGGCCGCGGTCATGGCCACCGCACGCAATGGTGCCGCGCGCTTTCTGCTCGATTGGCTGCAGGGCCATCCGCATCTTGCGTCGCGATTCTCCTCAGCGCGCATCGTCGGTGGTGTCCGCGCCACGGGACCCTTCGGAAGCCAAGCCAAGCGCGCATGGGCACCAGGCGTTGCGCTGGTCGGTGATGCCGCAGAATTCTTCGATCCATTTACTGGCGAAGGCGTCTACTCCGCTCTGCGCGGTGGCGAGTTGCTCGCGCCATTCGTGACGGCCGCGGTGAATGCCGCGAGTGCCGCCGACGCAGACGCCGCCCTGCGCGCCTACGCGGCAGCACACCGCGCCGAGTTTCGCAGCAAACGCATTGTGGAGCAGATGATTGGCGTCGCGGTGGCGTATCCGGCTCTGTTCAACCGCGCCGCGCGTGTGCTCGCCAAACGACAAGAGATGGCCGACCTCCTCATCGGTGTCGTGGGCGACTTCATTCCTGCGCATAGAGTGTTGCATCCAAAGTTCTTGCTGACGCTGTTTGGAACGCCATCGTGATCGTCCCCGCTCGACGTCGCGGTGTTGAACTACTGGACGATCCATCGTCAGACGCCGCCCTCGTCACGCGGTCGCTGCGCGACGTGGCGGAGGCGAATCGCTGGTTCGGTGGCACCGCCGCCGTGCTCGCAGAAATTGATCCGTTGCTGCAGTCGGGCAGTGCGTCTCTCACGCTCCTCGACGTTGGCACTGGCGCCGGAGACATCCCTGAGCGCGCGCGGCAACTCGCGCGCCGGCGTGGTGTCGAGCTCACGACCATCGGTCTTGAGCGCACCGCGTCCATCGCTGCCGGTGCGGCGCCGCGCGCCCGCCTCGTCTGCGTGGGCAATGGACTCCAGCTGCCATTTCGCGACAACAGCATTGACATCGTCACTTGCTCGCAGGTGCTGCATCACTTTCCCGACGATGAAGCAGCCACGCTGCTGCAGGAGATGCACCGCGTCGCACGCCGCCTCGCCGTCGTTTCCGATCTGCGACGCTCGTGGCTTGCTGCCGCAGGAATTTGGTTCTCGTCGTTTGCGCTGCGATTTCACCCCGTGAGCCGACACGATGGCGTGCTCTCAGTGTTACGCGGCTACCGACGCCACGAGTTGGCCGCACTCGTTCACCGCGCTGTTGGCGTTCGTCCGCAGGCGCGCAACCGCTTAGGCTTTCGCGTGACCGCATCGTGGTCGCCCACCACCGGAGGCAGAGATGCCCAACGCCAGTCCTGAACTCACCCACCCGTACGCCCTCGGCGCGCTACCAACAGATCGCTTGATGCGCACCACCGACGAGGGCCACGCGGCGGCATCAGTTG
>JAYUWY010000315.1:0-3258 GCA_043753285.1 Gemmatimonas sp.
CTCGCGTAGCTGATGCCGCCGCCTACGGGCAGTTGCATCGCCACCGGTTGAGCGGCGCCGCCTGTCATTGGCATCACGGAGATGCTGCGCGAGGGGCTCTGTCGCGACGGTCCGCTGTTGCGCGGATTCATACGCAAGCCCGCGAGGCGATACTCGGGCTCAGACACTTCAGCGATGCTCGGCAAGCCGGGCCGCTCGAGCAGCACGAGCAGCGACTTGTCGGGCGAGGTGAGAGCGGTGGGCCTAGCCGGCGCGTCAAGAATGCGCGCGATGGCGGGAGCGGGCTGCGAGTAGCCGCTCTGTGCAGCGAGCGGCGCGGCCACCACGCTGATGAGTCCTGCGATGATGCGAACGAAACGCTGCGTCACGATCACGCGCTCCACGGTGAAGGGGGTCCGTGGAAGATACGCAACGGCGATCCGGTCCGTTCGCCCTAGAACTCCACGCTGAACCCAATGCTCGGCAGCAATCCAATGGACGTATTGCGCTCCACCAGCTGTGTGCGCTGATCCCACTGCAGGCCCGACACGTTCTGGCGCCCGTACACGTTCTGAATGTCGAAGTAGCCCACGAGCTGCACGCGCCGCAAACTCCAGCGCCGGTCCACGCGCACGTCGAGCGAGTGAAACAGCGGCAGACGTTCGCCTTCGTTCCACTGTGTAAAGTCTTGACGTCCCGCGTCAGGTCCCGCGGTGATGAACGGTGTGGTTGGCAGTCCAGTCGCAATGCGGAACTTGCCAGAGATTTCCCACCTAGGGTTCGGACGCCAGCCGAGCACGATATTGCCGATTGCGCGCGTGTCGAAGCTACCCGCGCGCGCCACACCATCCGCGCCGTCGAACGTCGTGCGCGCGACGCTCACGCTGGCGAGCCCGAAGAGCGGAATGTCGCTGAGTTGCTTCTGCACAAACAACTCCGCGCCCACCGAACGACCCTTCGCTGTCGCAGCGAGCGGTTCAAGGCCGAAGGGAATGTCGCTTGTCACATCGTCAAACCCACTTGGGCTCAGCACAGCCTGCGGACGAAACACGCGACGCGGGTACTCCGAGTAGCCCTTCGCGTACACTTCGAACTGCAGCTTCACATCGTCGCGGAGCAAGTGCTCCACGCCGAGCACGGCTTGGTCCGCGCGAAACGGCTTGAGCCGCGCGTTGCTTGCGTCGCCCACGAGCCAGATGAACGACGGCGTCTGCCAGTAGCGTCCAGCACTCGCGGTGAGCGCGGTGCGGTCGGTGAGCGTGAGGCGTGCGCCAAGTCGCGGACTACCGCGCACGGCGCCGTCGAGGAATCCGTAGCGATCTGCGCGCAGTCCAACTGTCGTGCGCAGTCGAGGCGTCGCCTGCCACGCGAGCTGTGTGTACGCCGCTTGGCGATGGGCGGTGAAGCTGGTGTCCACGGCAAGCGGCTGGGGCGTGCCCGTCTCATCCATGCGTAGCGCGCCGGGCAACAACAAATCGTACGAGAGATTGCTTGCGTATCGTGCCATCGCACCGACGTTGAGCTCTACACGCGGCGTCGCTTGCAGAGTGAGATCTGCCCGAAGCGACTGCTCGCCCTCCTCACTAAACGCGCGGAAGATGGTGTTGGGCGGGCTCAATGAATCGTTCTGGATAGTGCGAAACTCTGTCCACGTACGCCCAAGTGTCACATCGAGGATTCCGCGCGGCACCAATCGACGCCACGTGACGCCAGCGAAGTACTGCTGCTGTGTTGGGGCTGCAACGCGCGAATTGTCGTAGCGATTGTCGGCGTCATCATTAAAGAATGTGACCGTACCGTCCGCGCCGATGAACAAGAACGAGAGCTTGTCGCGCGCGCCAATGTCCTGGACCGCTTTCACTTGCAGATCGCTGTAGGACGGCACGAAGCCGAAGCCCGCGGCTTTGAACAAGAAGTCGAGGTACGAGCGGCGCGCACTTATATAGAAGGAGCCGCGCTCGCCGAGCGGACCTTCGGCGACAGCGAAGCCGCCGGTGGCCGAGAGCGTGAACTCGCCGCCGAACTGTGTGCGATTGCCTTCGCGCAGCGAAATACTCGTCACCGATGCGGTGCGATCGCCGTACTTCGCGGCGAATCCACCGGCGGAGAATGTCGCTTGCTCTACGGCATCTACGTTGATGAGCGACAGCGGTCCACCCGTCGACCCCTGCGTGCCGAAGTGATTGATGTTCGGCACTTCGATGCCGTCGACGAGGAAGAGATTCTCGAAGGGTGCACCACCGCGCACGACAAGATCATTGCGGCCCGGCTGTGTGACGCCAACTCCGGGAAGCAGCGCGACGGCGCGCACGACGTCTTCTTGCACACCCGGCGCACGACGAATGGCCTCGGCACCAAGTGTCTGCGTAGAGGTCGCGCCTTCCACCGCCGGTGTGAAGTACGCAGCCTTCACTTCAACGGCTGCAACGTCTACGGGCGCGGGTTGCAATCGTACTGCGAGCGTAGTTGGCTTGCCGCTGCCTACAACGACGTCGGGAATGATGACCGGGCGATATCCGATTGCGCGCACCTGCACACGCCACACGCCGGGTGCGATGCCGACAATCAAGAATCGCCCACGCTGGTCGGTTAGTGCGCGCTGTGCAGTACCGTCAATCAGGAGCTGTGCGCGGACGATCGGTTGGTCCGTGCCAGTGACAACCACGGACCCTGAGATCGTGCCAGTTGCCTGCGCCGTCGCGGTGACGGGCAGTGCGAATCCAATGAGCGCCAACAGCGCACCGAGAAGCCGAGACATATAGAGATTAAACACTCTCGCAGCCCCCACGGTTTCGAGGAGGCACTACGGAGTGCCGAGCTGCGCCTCGAGTATCCGCGTTCGCACGTCGTCTGGTGAACGCCCCGCCGCGTCACTGAGTCGCGCAAACGCTGCCTTCGCGCCAACTACGTCCCCCTCACGTAAGCGCGCCACGACCGCCGCATCCAGCAGCAGCGCAGGCGGCAACCACGCGGTACCGCGGTCTCGCTCAGCGATCTGGGTGCCCACTTCTGCAGCCGCAGCAGACCACTGGTACGTCAACGCCGCGCGCAGAAACCGCCACGCTGACTGCATGCCCTCAGGTGCACCCGCGGAGGACAAGTAGCGCTCTACCGACGACCACCAGGCCATATTCACCACGCCCATCGTGCCCTGATGTCGGTCGCGCTCAACCTGCAGCAACTCGGCGAACCATAGCTGCCAGTCTGCCGGCGGACGTCCGCTCGCAACAACCAACGTGATGTGTGCGTCGCGCAACTTTGCCGCGCGCACGCCCACCG
>JAYUWY010000316.1:0-3258 GCA_043753285.1 Gemmatimonas sp.
GGCTCGCCCTCGACGCCTTCGAGAAAACGATGTTCGCGCGCCACGAGCTTGCCGTTGCGAATTCGAAGCAATGTGGCTGCCGCGTCATCGCCATCGCGCGCGTAGCCAATCACGTCGCGGTCGCCGCCTTCCACTTCGGCCACCACGCTCGGTTCTTCCATGCGCTGCAGCCGCGAGATGGCGTCGCGGAGTTCTGCCGCGCGCTCGAAATGCATTTCGTCCGACGCCGTCTCCATCATCGCGCGCACGCGATTGACCACGTCACCGGTACGGCCATCGAGGAACGTGACCACTTCGTCAATCATTCGACGGTACTCAGCGTTCGATTGCAGACCCACGCACGGCGCCTTGCAGCGGCCGATGTGGTAGTCGAGGCAGGCACGCTCGGGCATTTCGCGCGGCATGTCGTAGCGGCATGACAGCACCGTGAAGATGCGCTTCACCACATCGAGCGACTGACGCATCGCGCCCACGTCCGTGTACGGGCCGAAGTATCGCGCGCCATCACTCAATAGTTTGCGCGTGACGAATACACGTGGGTACGGCTCCTGCAATGTCACCTTGATGTACGGATACGTTTTGTCATCGCGCAGCATGACGTTGTACTTGGGACGATGCTCCTTGACGAGATTCGCTTCGAGAATCAGCGCCGCGGCTTCATCCGGGACAACGATTGTCTCTACGTCCGCGATGACTTCGACGAGCCGCCGGGTCTTCGGATTGTCGAGATGATCCGACGCGAAGTAGCTGCGCACGCGCGGACGCAGTCGTTTGGCTTTGCCGATGTACACCACATTGCCATCGGCGTCCTTCCAGAGATAAACGCCAGGCGTCTCGGGAAGATGCGCGAGCTTTTGCGCGACGCGATCAGGCGCGTCGGGCATAATCGACTCCAGTCACGCGCGCGAGACCCAAGTACAGCGCGCCAAAGACGCCAAGCACCACGAGGCCTTCCCACAACACGTGAATGGGTGGCAAGACATTCTGCATGGCGACTCCGCCGACTGCCGCGAGTCCCGCCGCTGCCCAAAGTGTGGGTTCGAGCTTGGGCGGCAGCACCACCGCGCCCACACGCCGCTCCACGTGGCGCTTGAGCAGCCAACACTCTACCCGCGCAGCGAGCCCCGAGCTGAGCGTGAGAAATCCAATGCCGAGCTGCGCGTCTACGCCGAAATACGTCGGCAACTGCGTCGCGAGTACAACGCCCGCCACTGCGCCGAGCACGACGCGCATAAGTGCAAATCGGAACGGCGTGCGCGTATCGCCCAGCGCAAACGACGCGGATGAATAGAGCCGTCCCATCGTTGCCGCGAGCAATCCGAATCCTGAGCCCGCGAGCGCCGCCCACACCCATATTGCGTCCGCTCGCGTGAACGCACCACCTTCGTACAGCACCGACGCCATCACGCGGCCAAACACCACGAGGCCAACTGCAGAAGGAATCACAAAGAACAGCACGCGCTGCAGGCCGCTCTGCAGTCGCGCGCGCACGGCCTCCTTCACCGCTTCCGCGTCGCCTGTGGCTCCAGACATCGTCGGTAGCTCGCTCGCGGCGATGGACATGCCGAACAGTGACACGGGAAGCATTGAGATTGCCTGCGCGTACGTCAGCGACGCGAGCGCGCCTGCGCCCAAGAGCGATGCAATAAGCGTGTCCACATAGGCGCTCACCTGCACCACGCCACGCGTCGCAGCGGCGGGTCCAAAATTGCGTACCACCGTGCGAACTTCGTTTCCCGCGCTGCCAGCAGTCAGCTTGAGGCCACGCTCGAGGCGCATGACGGTGGGTAGCTGCACAAGTAGCTGCAGCGCGCTGCCGACCACACTCGCAAACGCCACGGCCACCGCGATGCGCGCCGCTGAGGCATCGGCGGACGTGCCACTCCACACGAGGCCCACGATGATCGCCACGTTCCACAGCACAGGCGACGCGTACGACAAGAAGAAGTTGCGGTGTGCGTTGAGCACACCCAAGCACCACGCCGAGAGCACCAACAGGCCGAGGCCTGGGAAAATGATCCGCACGAGCGCAACAGTGAGATCCCGCGTCTCGCCTTCGAGTCCCGGAGCCACCAAGCCCACAAGCCACGGCGCGGTGAGCACGCCGATGAGCACCACCACCGACACCGCCAGCGCAAGCAAACCCAACACCGCACCCGCTACGCGCCCCGCATCCTCCCGACGGCCTTCGGCCATCAAGCGCGAGTACACCGGAATGAACGACGCAGAGAGCGCGCCTTCACCAAACAAGTTCTGCAGCAGGTTGGGAATGCGGAACGCAGCCGCGAGTGCGTCAGCGACCGGACCGCTGCCGAGATAGTGCGCCGTGACGCGCTGCCGCACGAGCCCAAACAGCCGGCTCAGAAGGATGCCGGCTGCAACCAGCCGCGCGCCCCGTGTGCGCATCAACCGCCGACCAACGACCCTGCGTGCATCGCGGCGCCGGCCTTCAGCTGCGCGAGCAACAAGTCACCGTGGCGCGCGAGCATCGGCACTGGATTCAATCGCCGTTCCTGACGCTGATTGTCCGGCATCAACGAGGCGCGCACGGTGGACAAATCTTCCACGGCGTCGGTCGCGCGCGCACGCGATGCCGCGCGCAGGCGACGCTCGAGGCGGTCCACACGATGCAGCATCTGATGCCGGGCGCCTTCAATCACGCGATCGGGCACGAGATGATCGAGCGATGTCGCCACACTCCGCAGCGCGTCCAATCGTTCGGCCAAGTCCTTCCGCACGCCTTCGAGTGAGTCGCGCACCGCAGCCGGCATCGCGCGGTCGCCCACGCGCTTCTCCGCTTCGTGCGGAGTCTTCAAATCGTCGAGCACCATGCCTAGGCGTCCCAGGCGACGATCCACGCTCGGCTCCACCACCGTCGCCGACCACCGCGGCACGGCGAGTGGTGCGCTCACACCTAACGCATCGGCCACAGCGCTCACCTGCGAGAAGTACGCAATCTCGCCGGGGCCAGCGACGTACGCCACCGTCGGCAGAATGCGACGTTCCACCACAGGGCGTAGCAACACGTTCGCCGACAGCACGCTGTCTGCGCGATGCGCGACGTCAGACGCCTGCGCAATCGGAATGCGCTCCTTCACACCAGCGAGCGAACGGAACACCAGCGAGAGGCGCGGCACGCGCGCAACCTGCGCGCGGAAACCCGCGCGTTCGATTGCTACCATGCGCAGCGCGAGCGCTTCGTCCACGCTTGCGGCGCGACGCAATGCTTCCACAAGCGTCGGACGTGCCGCAGCGCGA
>JAYUWY010000317.1:0-15898 GCA_043753285.1 Gemmatimonas sp.
TCCCGCCACGGCATCGCAACCTCCCCGGTTACGTGCCACGTTAGCAGTGTTACCTATGTCCCCGGTTTCAAGTGTTACCTATGTCCCCGGTTTGTACCGCGCGACGGCATAACGACGCTTGCTGTCGACGAGCGCAGGGGCGGTAGCGGTTGTGTGGCCGCCGCTCCACTTTATGCAAGGATTGCGACGGCCCCACAACCGCATTTATGGAAGCGTTCACAGCAGACGCACACGTTAGGCCGACGACTCACCTTAGCCGTAATCACAACGCCTATGCGTTGCCTCATGCCGCTCGCGGGACGGCACCTCGTTCTGCCTCTGTTGGCGGCAGTCTTGGCTACGAACAGTTGCGCATCTGACGAGCGCGACGATGCATCTTCGACTACGCGACAGAGTTCAAGCGCAGACCGCTTCGCCGGCGTCAATCCGACGTGGGCAACAATAGTCGACACCTTGCCCGATGCGGTGGTTGTTCGGACAGGCATTACAACGGACGCCGAGACCGAGCTCCGGCTCATTGAAGAGTTGCGGATCGGTGACGCCGACGAGGAAGATCCGAGAGCACTCGGCGACGCGCGCTTTGTGCTGCCAGGCCCGAGCAACGGCGTGTACGTGTGGGACCACTCCGCCACAATGCTGCGCGAGTATGACTCTGAAGGACGCTTCACGCGTGACGTCGGCGCTCGAGGTGACGGACCGGGCGAGTATCGGTCCGCGAACGGGATCGTACGCCTAACGGATGGGCGCCTTGTTTTGTGGGACCCACAGAATCTCCGGTTGGTCCTCTACGATTCCATCGGTGGCTCTCTCGCGCATTGGCGTCGGCCCAACACTTTAGGAGTGGAGAGCTGGAGAGGTCTGCTCGTCGATACTGCCGATGCGATTTATGTGCTGACCTGGTTTCGATCGGGGGGAATCCTAAAGGAGGATTACCCCGGCGAGAAGGAAGGCTACGTCGTCCTCGACGCTAACGGTGAGGTACGTGACTCAATCCTGCGTCCATCGTGGCTTGAGCGACCGGCTGTGCTCGTGTCGAAAGTGAGCGGCGGCAGCGCAATGATTTGGGACTACGTACCATTCGCCGCACAGCCACGCTGGGCCGTAAGTCCGCTTGGATACGTGGTGACCGGAGTGGGAAGTCGCTATGCAATCACGCTGCATCGGCGTGACGTGCCGCTGCGCATTGAGCGGGATATCAATCAGGTAAATGTGACGTCTCGCGAACGCGCTGAGGCTGAGGCTGCTGTCATAGAGGACATGCGCACTGTCAACCGGCAGTGGACTTGGAATGGTCCTTCGATACCGAGCGTCAAGGCGTTCTTTACGGACATTCGCACATCGGCGGAGGGGCGCATTTGGGTCGAACGAGTTATCGGCGGTGAGCCAGCCGTGCAGGACTCCGCCTCATCGCCAAGCAGTATTGTCGCGCCTCGCGGTAGCGGGACAGAAATGATTCCCCAGCGCAAGACGGCACAACAAGAACGACATGCCTTCGACGTCTACAGCCCGAACGGATTTCTCCTGGGCACCGTGTCAGTCCCTTTGCGCTCGCGAATTACCTATATGCGAGGCGAGAACGTCTGGGGTGTCATCACGGACGATATGGGAAGATCCGTTGTTGTCCGGTGGCGCGTAGAGCCGTCACTCGCTTCACGAGAACGCGCGGCCGCGACTATGGGGTCTCGTCCTACTCAGTAGGCGACTGGCCTGAGCAGCGGCGCGGCCTAACGAAGCTTGCTGGCTGACGTGACCAAGCTCATACTCTTCATCCTTGTCTGTTGCATTGCGACGACGAATGCTTCGGCTTAGACCGATGGTGTTCGGAAGCGTGTCGGGTGCTACCGAATCGAATTCGAGGAATGGACGCCAGCGTCGGCGGGCTTTACGATGTCCAAGTCTCCAATTCTTCTCGAACTCCCGGCGCACGCGAATCACTGGTCGCCTTTACGGCTTTGCGACTCGATACACGAACGCATCGGTGCGTGACTCCTGCCATCCGAACACCACGTTCCGCAGTTCACGATCTACTCCCATCGACGATACCCGACGTGGTACGGCGCCCAGCGACTTCACCTGTCCCGGTGCGGTGACCTGAAACAGCGTGAGCTTCTCGGTGCCAATCCAATTCGAGAATAGCAGCGATCCATCGCTGAGCCAGCGTGCATTCCCAAACTCTGAGAAGGCGGAAATCCATCGCACGGGAGCACCACCATCGATCGGCACCACATCCACGCCTAGGGTGTCCTCTGTCGACGCGGCCCACCCCGCGTACAAAAGCCGCGTGCCGTCAGGACTCACGGAGAGCTGAACGAGCTGACTGAACCACGAGGGCTTCGGTATCTCGCGTTGCGCGGCACCTCGCTCAATCACAATGCGGTCAGCCGTGACTGGAATCCACGCCCAGCCATCTGGAAGCACCGTGATTGCGACGGGCCGCACGCCACTGAACTCCCGCGAGCGTAACACACGATTCGTCCGCACATCAATCACCGAGTACCGACTCTTCCCCTCGCTGAGATGCGACATCACCCCAACACTTGACGAGTCTACCCACCCAATGCCGAGCATCCGTCCCTCGACGGCAATCGGCGACTCGGCTCCCCCAGCGAACGGGCGGATCGTGAAGCGTGACTCAAGCACGCCATCGGCGGCGGGGATGCGACGCACGAGGGTCAATCGCTCGCCGTCTGGTGAGACCTGCGCGCTGACGGGTGTGGACGCCTGCAGAAGCGGAGGTCCGACGGGAAGCTCGCCCCTCAGCAGTCCAGCGAAGGTGCTGGCAAACACAGTGAGTTCGTCGCTGCCGTCATCCACCACGAGCTGCAGTCCGTCATCGGTGACGGACATTTTTGAGAAGCGTCCGTTGTAGATCGTGTCCTGATGCGTCGCGAATCGCCCCGCGCCGTCAATCGCCACGCGCACGATCGCCTCTGTCACAGTCGGCCCAGCGCGCCCCATCCAGAGTGCGTCGCGCGAGGCCATGCCCCCGCAGGTGCAATCGTTGAGCAGTTGGTCGGTGATGCGACCATCACGTTCCATAATTTGCCAGAGTCCGCGCGGCGGCTGAATCAACAGCGCAACGAAGCGCGTGGACCCTGGAATCGCCTCGAGGCCGGACAACGTCGTGGCCGGTCCCCGCACCACAATGCTATCCGCCACGCCACCCGCCAATCCAAGCACCCGCACGAGGAAGGTAGAGTCTGGCCGCATACGTGCATCGGACACCAGGAGGGAATCTCCGCCACTATAGAACGTGGCGATTCCGCTCGTGATGTAGCGCGGAGTCCCGCCGAGCACGGAGACGACATAGTAGCCGTAACGACCATCGATTGTGCCGAACACAAGAAGATTCCGTCGGTCTGGCGACCATTGGATTCCATATGCCGCTGTCAGGCCGTCCAACACCCGCAGCGTCTGCGTGGCCCCTACGTCCTGTACGTCCACGCCGTACACGCAGTCCGCGCCCTTGCATTCCTTTGTGAAATACGCGAGCTGCTTGCCATCGGCAGAAATTCCTGGATAGGACGCGCGTCCAGTGAAGGTGAGTTGTGTGCGCTCCTTCAAGGCTGCGGAAGTGTCCTTTCGATTGAACAACCGTCCATTGGCACCCACCAACACGAGCAGCGTCAGTGTCGCCGCGGCGCCAATCATCATGCCGATATTGCGCGCGCGATGCGTGCTTCGAGGGGCCGACGCTCCGTGCGTGCCCGCGGGATGCGCAGACGTCACGCCCGAAACGCCAGAGAACACACTCGAGGCATCACCCACCATCAAGGCGCGAACAAATTCCGCGGCCGACGCAAAGCGATCGGCGGGAATCTTTGCGAGCGCTTTCGCCACGGCGCCTTCGACCGTCTCCGACACCGTGGGGCGCACGGTGCGAATCGCGGTCGGCGCTTCGGTAAGCAGCTTGGCAATCACCGACTGGACGGTCTTGCCGGTGATTGGCGGGTCGCCGGTGAGCATTTCGTACAGCACCGCCGCGAGGGAGTACACATCGCTGCGCGCGTCGAGTGTACGGTCTCCCGTCGCCTGCTCTGGGCTCATGTATTGCGGCGTTCCAAGCGACAGACCCGTTTCCGTGAGCCGGTTGCCTCCAGCTTCCTTCACCGCGATTGCAATGCCGAAATCAGCGAGCATCGCCTCGCCTTCCTGCAGGAGAATATTCTCCGGCTTGATATCTCGATGCACCACGCCCTGCCGGTGCGCGTAGTCGAGCGCACTACCGATGTGCCGCGTGATTTCGAGGGCGCGCTCAACACTCAACTGCGGCTCGCGATCTAACAAATCACGCAACGACTCGCCGCGCACAAAGGGCAAGACGTAGTACAACAGTCCGTCCGCCGTCCCCGAATCAATCAGCGTAAGGATATGCGGATGGTCCAAGCGCGCCGTGATCTTCACTTCGGCGAGGAATCGTTCGGTGCCAAGCACCGCAGCGAGTTCTGGGCGAAGGACTTTGAGCGCGACCTGACGGTCTAGCTTCAGGTCGTCGGCGAGGTACACCGTCGCCATTCCACCCTGGCCAATTTGGCGAAGGATGCGGTAGCGCTCGGTGAGAATCGGGGGGAGTTCTGGAGTGGACACACCCCCAATATGGTACGATGCCGACCGCTCAGCGAATCCTCACGGCAGCGGCGCACACCCCTCCACCCGTTCACACATCGGGTCGAGCGGCGGGAGCCCAAGGCGCCCTAGCTCGCGATTCACCGCCGCTAGATCTCTCGCCCACACCTGCTGCAGCTTCGTCTCGTAGCCCTTCAACTCTGCGTCGAGAATTCCGAAGATCTCCGGCATATACGTCGTCGGCCTCCCGTCGCCTCGCTCGGCCATCGACAAAAGATTCGCCAAGCGATTGTTCACGCGAATGGGGAAGTTGAGCGGGTCCTGTCCGCTCTGATTCTTCACCTGGTAAATGTCGTCCTCGACGTCTGATGCGTTGGTGAGCAGTGTGCGACCTGCGCTTGCGAGGCGGCGGTCGTTGCTGCGCTGCTGCCGCTGCTCGAGCTGGGCCTTCACACGGCGGATTTCAATCACGCGCAAGTTCGCGTCGTTCGCGCGGTCGCGGACTTGGCGCCCGAACTGATACTGCGCGTGCAGGTCAGCGTCGCTCACTTCGGGGAGCAGCGGGCTGCGCTGCACCACCAGCGGTTGCGTCAGCACTTCGCCGTCGGCGATGAAGCGCACGGTATACGTGCCAGGCGGAATCGCCGGGCCGGCGAGCCCAGCGCCCCATAGGATCATTCCGTCGAACCCAGTGATCGGTGTGGTGCGAAGATCCCAATCAAAGCGGTTGAGACCGGCGGTGGCGGGAATAAAGGACGCACGGCCGCCACGACGGCGGCCGCCGGTCGGCGTCGCGGGCGCGGCGGTGGCAGTGTCCTTCTCCCAGCGACGGAGCACTGCGCCCGCGGAGTCCACCACCTCGAGCGACGCCCGCTGTGGTGCGCCGGCGAGCTGCCAAGTGAACGTCACCGGAAGACCCGAGCGAATCGCGGCCGGCGCTGCGAAGAGATGTGCGCGAGATGCGGCCACGCGCGCACTCGCTTGCCGCAGCGGCGCGATGTTGTCGAGCACCCAGAAGCTGCGCCCGTGCGTGGCGATCACCAACTCGTTCCGTTCGACGATGAGATCCGACACCGGCACGTCAGGCATGTTGAGTCGCAGCGACTGCCAGTGATCGCCGTCATCGTACGAGACGTACACGCCGTGCTGCCCCGCCGCGTACAAGAGTCCGCGCCGCGTGTGATCCTCGCGGATCGTGTGCATGTAGTCGTCAGCGCGAATGCCCTGCACGATGCGCGTCCAAGTCCGGCCGAAGTCACGCGTGCGCCAAAGGTGCGGACGGTGGTCGTCGAGCAGCGGGCGACGTACCGACATGTACGCCGTACCGTCGTCAAATGCCGAGGCGTCGATCTGGCTCACGCGGCCGAAGTCAGGCATGTCGGGCGGCGTAATGTTGGTCCACGTCTTTCCGCCGTCGCGCGTGACATGCACGAGTCCGTCGTCGGAGCCCACCCAGATTACATCGACGTTCCGCATGCCAGGTGCCACGGCGAAGAGCGTCGCGTACACCTCGGGGCCGTTCATATCGCCGGTGATCGGACCGCCCGAGGGTCCCTGAGTTTCTGCTGCGTGTCGTGTGAGATCGCCGGAGAGCTGCTCCCACGTGGCGCCGCCATCGCGCGTCATCCAGAGGCGCTGCGAGCTCACATAGAGCCGCCGCGGATCGGCCTTAGAGAAGATGATTGGGAAGGTCCACTGCCAACGCTCGCGGATGTCGCGTGAGGGTTCGCCCGAGTAGAACCACGGGTACGGATTCACTTCGCGCGAGAGTCCGGTGCGACGGTTGAACTTGTCGAGATAGCCGCCGTTGTTGGTGCCGGAGTAGAACAGGTCGGGATTAAGCGGGTCGGCGCCGATGTAGCCCGGCTCGCCGCCGCCGGCCACATAGCTGAGGTCCATACTGCCGGCCGTGGGATCGCGGTATCCGGCACCTGCGCCGCCTGCTGCGGCTGCGGTGCGCTGGCCGCGGTTCCAGTCGAACGGCGTGCACGCCGTGCTGTTGTCCTGCTGCGAGCCGCAGACGTGAAACGGAATGTGTGCGGTGGTGATCACGCGATAGAACTGCGCCGTCGGAAAATCCTGCGCGGTCCAGTTGCGCCCGGTGTCGGTCGTCACCGCGCCGCCGCCGTCGTTGGCCACCACCATCCGAGCGGGGTCGCTGGGATCAATCCATAGATCGTGGAAGTCGCCGTGCGTGTCGTTGCCGATGCTCGTCAGCGTCTTCCCCTGATCTGCCGAACGGAAGAGCGAGGTGTTCTGCGCATACACCACATCAGCGTTCTGATGATCAGCGAAGAGGTGCGTATAATAGAAGGCGCGTTGGCGAATCGAGCGATCATCGTTCATAAGCGTCCAGCTGGCGCCGCCGTCATCGCTCTTGAAGAGCCCGCCGCGCTCGTTCTCGACGAGCGCATACACGCGCTGCGGATTCGCCGCCGTGAGCGCGACGCCGATGCGTCCCACCAGTCCCGACGGAAGTCCCCGGTTGCGCGTGATCTCGGTCCACGTCTCACCGCCATCGGTGCTTCTGAATAGACCAGACCCCGGCCCGCCCGACGACATCTGGTACTCCTTGCGATACGCTTCCCAGAGTGCCGCGTAGAGCACGTTCGGGTTGGTGCGGTCCACCGCAATCTCCACCGCGCCAGAGCGTACGTCGCGGAAGAGCACGCGGCGCCACGTGCGTCCGCCGTCAATCGTCTTGTAGACGCCGCGCTCTTCGCTGGGCACGCTGTACTCGCCGAAGACGGCCACCCACACGATGTCGGGATTGGTGGGATGCACGCGGATTTTGGAGATTGCGTCCACGTTCCGGAATCCCATGTGCGTCCACGTCTTGCCGGCATCCATGGATTTGTAGACGCCATCGCCCGGCATGATGTTGCCGCGGATCGCCGACTCACCCATGCCGATCCACACTTGGTCGGGATGCGACTCGCTCACCGCCACCGCACCGACGGAGGCGGAGGTCACTTGGCCGTCGGTCACGGGAAACCATGTCGCGCCGCCGTCCATCGTCTTCCAGAGCCCGCCGCCGGTGGCGCCGAAGTACGCCTCGTGCGGGCGGCCCACCACGCCGCTTGCGGCGATGGAGCGGCCTCCGCGATCGGGCCCGATGTTGCGCCAGCGAAAGTCACGCAGCACGCCGTCGTCGAGCGTCAGCTGCTCGAACGCCTGCGCCGAGAGCGCGAGCGGCAGTGCGAGGAGCGCGCCCGCGAGGAGGCGAGCTGTGCGGAGGAGGGGAGATCGAGACATGGGATGTGGTCGAGGAGATTTAATCGGGGCAAGTTGAGTATAGGCCGCGCTCCCTTGCTTAGCGAGCGGCGGTGCAATGACGCTCGCTATAGATGAACGCGGCGAAGGTCGCAGTGATGGAGCGGCCCCCAAGGCGCGCATAGAACGGCCTAGCTTTCGACCTACAACTGACTTCTATTGAAGCGCTCGCAGTAGAAGCACTCGTTATTCGGATGCGTGAATCCTCATGGAAATGATCGTCGCCATTGCGCTACTTCTGCTCGTCTTCGGCGGCTTTGCAGTCGCCGCATGGGATCGTTATGACTATGCGCGCGCAATGGTACTCGGCGAACTCGGCCGGTTGCACGCGACGCAGACCGTGCTGAGCGCCAACTGGTTCGACGCCGATCGCGATACCGTCACCTTCGACGTGCAGTATGTCACTGCGGATGGTCGCCGCCATCACAATCGCTGCGTCGTGCCATCGCATCCGGCCGCGCAAGCAGCGGTCTACTGGGAGCGTCCCCTCCAGGGCACCGCATAACGACGCTTGCTGACTGATGGCCGCAGCACAAGCACACGTTTGGCGGAGCAGTGCGCAACGTCCCCAGCCTTCTGAAGCGGTCTACGATGATCCGAGCCACTACAATACTCATGATGATGGTGCTGGGCGCGACGGACGCGCCCGCCCAGGCCGTTGCTTTGGTCGCACCAAGAGACACCAGCCCGATTGCGGTCGTGCGCGCGTACGTGGCGGCGTTCAACGCAAAGGACCTCGACGCGATGATGGCGCACGTCTCACCGGGGATGGTTTGGCTGAACGTCGCGGGAGACTCAGTCACGCTCGGCGGACGAGGTGTCGACGCCTTTCAGCGTCTGCTGGCGGTTTACTTTCGCGAAGTACCCACCGCCCAGTCGGAGCTCTTGGCAGTGCGCGCCCTGGGACCGTGGGTCACCACGCACGAGCGGACGAGCTGGAGTGCGCCGACGGCTGGGGCGAGCGGGCAGTCGAGCGTCGTCGTGTACGAGGTGCGTGCCGGGCTGGTGCATCGCGTGTGGTACTACCCTGCGGAACCGTAAGGGATGGTGCCCGCTGCGAAGGGTTCGTAAAGAGCGCAACGAGCGACGGTCGTCGCGCACGAAAACGAGCATGTGCAGTTCTCGCGCGTAGATTCTCCTCATGCTCAATATTTTCTCGTTTCTCTTGATCGCGACAATCGTCGCCGCGATGCCCGGCGCCGTACGCGCGCAGTCGACCGAAGACGAGAAGGCCGTCATCGCCATCGCTGATTCCGCCCTCGCCGCCATAAGCCGCGGGGACGCGGCGGCATTCACAGACCTCATGATTCCCGAGGCGATGCTGTATCCCACGTCCACGCGCGGAGGCGTCACCATCTACCGAGCACGCACTCGCGAGGCGCAGCGTGCGGCGAACTTCAGCGGCGTGGTGGAGCGCGGCTTTGCACCCATGGCGCGGGTGAGCGGCGGCGTGGCGATGGTCTGGATGCCGTACGACTTATACGTCAACGGCAACTGGTCCCACTGCGGCGCCGATGTGTTCACGCTGGTGAAAGGCGCCGGCATCTGGCGCATTGCTTCCATGGCGTGGAGCGCAGAGCAGCCTCCTGTTTGCGAAAGGCACCCCGCGGGGCCGCCTGCCAGGCGTTAATCGGAGATGAGAAACCACAATTACGGCCGTCGTCCAACCGGCGCGGCAACCGCCCCTCGCATCTGCACCAACCCCTGCTCCGCAATCATCCGCTGCACATCCGCAATACTCGTCGGCACAAACCCGCTGAGATTCTCCACGCCATCCGCCGTCACGAGCGCCACGTCCTCAATGCGGATGTAAAGCCTTTCCTCAGGAATCCAAATCATTGGATCAATTGTAAACACCATCCCAGCGCGCAGCGGCACACCACGCACGCGCCCCACATCATGCACCGCCATTCCCACGGGATGCTGAAAGTGTC
Source organism: Gemmatimonas sp. (assembly GCA_043753285.1). Lineage (GTDB taxonomy): Bacteria > Gemmatimonadota > Gemmatimonadetes > Gemmatimonadales > Gemmatimonadaceae > Pseudogemmatithrix. Next base: position 9,774 of record JAYUWY010000317.1, read on the forward strand.
CGCGGAACTCGACACCCTGCTGCACTGCTCTCAAGTGCGCGGCCGACGCAAACGTTTTCCCGACGAGATACTGCCGCATATCCGCCGCTGCGCGGTCGAGCACTTCGTCAGACGTGACGCCGGGCTTCACGTGGCGGAACAGCGCATCGCGATACGCGATGATGTATTCGTAGAGCGCAGTCTGCGCGGCGGTGAAGGTTCCGTTGACGGGCCAGATGCGCGTGACATCGCTTGTGTAGTAGCGATAATCCGGCGCGTAATCCATCAGCACCAAGTCGCCATCGCGCAGCGGGTCAGACTTGCGGAAGTAGTGCCCCATGAACGCATTCGTACCGCCAGCGATGATTGAAGCGTAGCCATCGCCGCGCGCGCCATTCAAGTAGTGCACGTACTTGGCTGCCGCATCCAACTGGTACTCATACACACCCGCGCTCGTGCTACGCATGGCTTCCATGATGCCCAGCCCCGCCAACTGCGTTGCGCGACGAATCAACGTGATTTCTGCCGCGCTCTTGATCGTACGCATCGCATCCAGCGTCGGCGACAAGTCACGAATCTCGAACTGCGGGAAGCGCTCTTTCACGAGCCGCACAAAGTGCGCTTCGCGCGTCGAGCGACCATCCCACGGATCGCTCGCAGCCCGCGCGTGCGCGGCGAGCAACTCATCGCGACTGTCGTTGCCCGTCTCCATCGGCGCGAGTGGCGTATAGAGCGCCATCGCGGGCGGACGCAAGAGATCGGCGCCGGTGAGATCCTGCGACAGACTCTCCAGGCCGCGAACGCGCGTCACGCCGGTGAGTTGTATGAGCAGTACGCTGTCTTCAACCGAGAACACCTTGCCCTCCCCGCGCTCACGGTCGTTGTCACGGCGTGGGAGATACAGCGTGGTCGTACGGCTGCGACCATTGAGCAGTAAGTAGGCCTGCGCTGATTCAACGCCGCTCAAGTAATAGAACTCGTTGGACTGCCGGTACACGCTGAAACCGGGCAGTCCGCTGGCGCCTTGTATGACGGCAACACCTTGCCGGCCGATAGCGTCGTAGACCTGAGCCCGCCTCGCGGCGAACTCTTCCTTACCAAAGTCCATCTGGTATGCGTGGGCCGTCTGCGCGCCGCCGATGGACGGCACGATGAGCAGCAAGCAAGCGGCAAGATGGCGCGGCGAGAGGAGGCTCATATCAAGGGCAGAATGGGGAGGCGTTCCTCTGAATTTCTTGAGCGTAATCAGTCCATCCGCGGTACGGGCCCAATCGCACGATCCAGCGCCGCCTTGGCCTCATCCAGCTCCTTCCGCAACACATCCGCCCGCTCAAGCGCATCACGACCCACCTTCTGATCCACGCGTGTCGTCATACTCGACAGATACTGAATGTGCGCCTGCAACCCAGGCTTGCCGTAGCGCACCGGCTGCGTGAGCAGTTGGCCTCGCAACACGGTCCGCACCTTGGCGAGCGAGTCAGCGGCAGACGCACCTGCTGCAGCCAAACGGGTCTCCGCTTCCCGCGCGCGCGCGATGACGGCGTTCACCTCAGCCACCATATCGCGCATGCGCACATTGTGCGCAAACTGTTCTTGCAAATCAGCAGCGGTGAAACCTTCGGCCGCAAGACGCGGGTCAATCTGCACACTGAGTGGCACGGTCTTGGTTTGCGCACCTGTAGAGACGGTCACCGTGTACTCGCCCGGCGGTGCACCGAATCCGTTCTGATGCTGCACGCCCCACGTGAAGCGATTGAAGCCAGCCTTCGCGGTGACAAGGTTGAGCACAGGAGCGTCAACTGCGGGTCCAACACGACCCACCATCATCGCCTGCTCTGCCTCCTCATCAGCATCGGCCGGCCGACGACGCGCGGGCGCCGGCGGCATCACGCCACTCTTATACGTGTTCACAATCTGGCCGCGCGCATTACGAATCTCGATGCGTACGGTATCAGTCGGCGCCGCCGAGAGATGATAGTCCACCTGCGGCCCGAAGTACTGCGCGGCTGCTCCCGTGGTGCGCACGCCAGCGCGCGGCGCATAAACGTGCAGCGCCTCGCTGTGCGTGGTGGCAGCGAGTGCGTGCAACGCCGTGACGTTGTGGAAGATCCAATTGCCGCGCCCCTGCGTGGCCACAATCAAATCCTTGTTGTGCACAACAATTTGATTGATGGGAATCTGCGGCATGTTCAAGTTGAATGGCTGCCAGCTCGCGCCGTTGTTGAACGAGATGTAGAGGCCGAACTCCGTGCCCGCGTACAGTAGACCTTCACGATCGGGATCCTCACGCACCACGCGCGTGGGCGTGTCACCCGGAATGCCATTATTACCGGTGGTGAGCTTCGTCCACGTGACACCGTAGTCATCGGTGCGGTAGATGTACGGCGCGTAGTCGCCCACGAGGTAACGGTACGTGGCGAAGTACGCCGAGCCCGGGCGATGCGGCGATGCTTCAATCCACGCCACGCGGCCACCCTTCTCCAAATCCTTTGGCGTGATGTCGGTCCACGTCCTCCCACCGTCGCGCGTGATGTGGAATGGGCCGTCATTCGCACCCGTCCAAATCACGCCCGCTTCGTGCGGCGATTCAGTGATGGCGTAGAGCGTGCTGTAGAACTCTTCGCCCGTGACGTCGCGCGTGATGGGCTGACCGCTCGCGCCCTGCCGATGATCCTGCGGGTACCAAGTGAGATCGGGAGAGATGCGCTCCCAAGTCACGCCCTTGTCGCGCGTGCGGTGCACATACTGGGTGCCGTAGTAGAGCACCGACGGATCGTGCGGCGACAACGCCATCGGCGACGTGCGCTGAATACGATAAATCAAATCTTGACCAGCGTTGCCATACAGCGACTGCCCACCAATCCAATAGTTGCGCGTTTGGCGCGTCTCGGTGTTCATCACCGCGAACTGTCCCTTGCAACTGCCGTAAATCACGTTCGGCTCTGAAGGATGCGGAATGATTGGGCCAGTTTCGCAACCGGGTCCAGTCTGCAACGCCGAGGCATCAAACGGATTCGCGACGCTCGACCACATCCACGTGCTGTTGTCCTGTTGGGCCGAGTAGAGGTTGTACGGAAAGCGATTATCGGGCACTACTCCATAAAACTCAGCGGTGGGCTGATTGCGCTGCGTGGACCAAGTGCGCCCGCCGTCAAAGGACACGTTGGCGCCGCCGTCGTTGGCCTGCACCATCGTCTGGCCGTTTGTCGGATTGATCCAGATGTCGTGGTTGTCGCCGTGCGGCGTGGGGAACACCGTCACAGTCCGCCCAGCATCGGTGGACTTGTAGAAACTTTCTGCACCAGCGTACACGACATCAGCGTTGGTTGGATCGGCGCCGAGCGTGGTGTAATAGAAGGGACGCGTGATGAGTCCTGGCGTTGTGTTCACGACCTGCCACGTAGCACCAGCATCGTCGGAGCGATACAAGCCACCGCCCGGCTCAGCTTCCACGAGCAAGTACAAGCGCTCGGGGTTAGCCGCTGTCACTGCGATGTTGCCCTTTCCGATGAGGCCAGTTGGCAAACCAATGCCCGTTTTGCGGAAGGTGACACCACCATCGGTGCTCTTATAAAAGCCGCCCTCTCGTGATCCGGAAATGATGGTCCACGGCTTACGCTCGAGACGGGCCATCCACGCGTACACGGTGTTGGGATCGCCCGGCTTGAGCTCCACATCCGATGCGCCGGTGCTGTCGTTCAGGTAGAGCGTCTTACGCCATGTGCGGCCGGCGTCGGTGGTCCTAAAGATGCCGCGCTCGGTGTTGCGCTTGAATACATCGCCGGTGGCGGAAACCCACGCGGTATTTGGATCCGTGGGGTGCACACGTAGCGCGCCAATCTGCCCAGCGTTGTAAAGGCCAGCAAAGCTCCAACGCTCTCCGCCGTCCGTGCTGCGATACACGCCACGTCCCGTGGACACATTGCTGCGTGCGCCATCGGAGCCCGTGCCCACCCAAATCACATTGGGATCGCTGTCGGCCACAGTGATGGCGCCCATTGAGCCGAGCGGAATCTTGCCGTCGGAGATGGGCTGCCAGTTTTCGCCGCCGTCGGTGGTGCGGAAGAGACCACCGCTAGCAACACCCATATAGAAGGTGCGCGGCTGCGAGGGCACACCCGCGACGGCCGTGACGCGGCCGCCCACTGAATGGCCCGCGTAGCGAAACTGCATTCCGACGAATGAAGCGGGGTTCTGCGCTGAGAGCGACGCGGCGGCGCAGAGCGCCAGTGTGAGAGACGCGGTGAGGGTTCTGCCGATCATCACAAGTTCTCGTTATGGAGAGGATGCCAAACAACGCTATCAGAAACTACGCAGGCGAACGGGGAGCGTTGTGATTAGCGACGTAGGGGCGGCACCAACCGAGAGGGGCGCCGATGTTTGGTCGCCTGCTCGTACGAATACCCGAATCCAAGCAAGCGCGCCTCAGTGAACGGTCGCCCGAGAAATTCGAGGCCTGCGGGCAGGCCATCGGCAGTGAAGCCCATCGGTACCGTGAGCGCCGGCCAGCCGAGCGTCGGGCTTAAGGAACGGTTGTCGCCGAGGCCGTAGCGGTCGTTCGTACGCGGATTCGTGAGTACATCCTCGGCGATGAGCGTCGGTGCGGCGTCGTATGTGGCATAGATCAATGCGTCGAGCTGATGGTCGGCCATCAACTTGAGCACCGCCACGCGCATCTCCTCGCGACGGCGCAACAAGGTGCCGAAGCCGGGCTCGTCTGGTGTGCGCCCGATGGAGCTAATCAAAGAGCGCGCACGCCAAGGATTCACTCCGCCAGCGAGAATGATCTCGCGCAGTGTTTTGTATGGCGCGTTCGGATGTTGTGCGAGGTAAGCGTCCGTCGCGACTTCAGTCTCGTAGTCGTTCCCGCTACTCCCTGGCACTCGGGGCACACTCAGCGAATCCACAATCGTGGCGCCGAGCGCTCGCAGTTGCAGGATGGACGCTTCGAAGAGCGGAGTCACTTTGGCAAACTCTATCGAGGCATCGCGCGTGAGGCTGTCGCGACGCGCCAGTGCAGTGTCGGCGCGCAAGAGGGAATCGCGCGCCGGTGTGAGCGTGAGCACTGTGTCGCGCGGAATGCGCAGCACACCAATGCGCGCGCCACGCAGTGCATCAATGGAGAGCGCCTGTGCGTACGATGACGGCATCTCGCCAATAGCGTACGCGGTGATGGGATCGTTGGCATCGTAGCCTGCAATCACATCGAGCACCGCCGCCGCATCGGCCACGGTGCGCGTCATTGGGCCCATTGTGTCTTGCGTAGGTGACGCGGGCATCATGCCGAAGCGGCTCACCAGCTGGAGCGTGGGACGCAGTCCGACCAGTGAGCTCACGGCCGCCGGCCCGCGAATGGATCCGCCCGTATCCTCTCCAATGCCGACGAGCCCGAAGTTGGCTGCCACGCCGGAGGCTGAACCACCGGAGGATCCGCTCGGATTGCGACGCGGGTCGTATGCGTTGCGGATGATGCCTGAGCCTGAGCCCACGTAGCGTTGGGCAAACTCGCCCATTGTAGTCTTGGCGAGAATGATTGCACCGGCGCCTTGCAGGCGCGTCACGATGGTGGCGTCACGCTGCGGAATGAAGTCCTTGAACAACGCCGAGCCGTAGGTGGTGCGCATCTCCTTGGTCTCGACCTGATCCTTGAGCAGCACCGGGACGCAGTGCAGCGGTCCGCGCGCGGCTCCGCTGCGTTGCACGGCATCGAGGGAGTCGGCGATGGCGAGCGCGCGCGGGTGCAGCGTCTGGATGGCGTTGAGCGCGGGGCCGCGTTTGTCGTATGCTGCGATGCGATCGAGATATGACTGCACCAAGGCGCGACAGCTAAGCCGACCAGCATCCAATTCGGCGCGCACGCTGGCGATTGTGGCTTCGGCGACTTCGAAGCGCTGCTGCGCATCGGCGGGGACGGGGACGCCAAATACAAGCAACGTCGCGAGACCAAGCGGGGCCATTCGAAACATGACGGTCTTCCTAATCGAGTGATTGATTCAATCTCAGAAGGCAGGGCGCTGCGCATTCCCTGTTCCCTTCCAAAGATGCCTACGCGTTGTCATGTGGCGTCAGGGGGCGTGGGGGCCGTTGCCGTGCATCAGCGCTATTGTTTACGGGACAGCCTAGCGGCCGCCCCACAACTGCTTCTT
>JAYUWY010000318.1:0-6451 GCA_043753285.1 Gemmatimonas sp.
GCTGCGCGCCAAGCGCAGCTGTGTGACTCCGTTGCTCATTGACGTGAACGTGACGCCGTCAATCTGCGTGATGGCCGATCCGTCCACGATCTCCCAGCCGACGTTGCTGACCGTCACGCCGTCGAGATCTGCACCGGTCGTCGTGAGGTACTGGCCCGAGCCGTACACATACTTGAGGCCTTCCGAGGTCACGAGCTGACCAGACGCGGCCACATTGGTCGTGAGGATGATGCCTGCGGTGCCCGTGGTGCTGAGCTGCAGTGTGCCGAAGTGCGAGCTACCCGCGGTGAGGCCCGCGTTATTGAAGCCCAGCTGCATACTGGTGCCGCCGGTGAACTCGGTGACGAACGCCGCATCTGCCTCGAAGGCATTCGCCGCGCCACCGCTCTGATCAAACGCACCACTCAACGAGAGGCGGCCTGCCGTCAACGTGCTCACACCACCACCGAAGCTCGCGGCTCCGCTGAGTACGATCGAATCGCTTGCAGCATCCATCACGATGCGGCCGCTGTTTGCGGTGCGCAGTGCTTCGGCGCGCACAAAGCCGCCGCTCAAGTCGAGCACGCCAGAGCTCGTGGAGAGCGTGAGCTCGCCGCCGACAATCAAGCTGTCCGTGATGGTCTTCGCGTTGCGGAACTCCACGTCGCCGTCAATCGCTGCTGGGATGAGCGGTTCGTTGGCCGTGAAGGTGGTCTTCGACACACCCCAGCGATTGCCTTCAGAATCGTAGAGCGCACCGCCGATCTTCACGTCAGCGGTTTCACCACCAGCCGCTGCCGTGGTGCCTTCGAGCGTTGCGTCTCCCACGATTGAGACATCGCTCGAGAACTGCAGCGTCGAGCCGTCCGACACGACGAGCGTGCCAACTTGCGCCGAGTCTGGGCGCGTGAAGCCAATCGTATTGAAGCCTGCGCCACTGAAGCGCGTCACGTGCGCGACCGTCGGCAAGAATGCCGAGAACTCACCAGCCGCCGTGCGCACTTCGCTCAAGTTGCCGTTGATGTCGAGCACGCCGCCCGTCATCTGGCTGCCGTCGTTGTAACCACCAAACACGACGTCGCCATTCACGCGGAGACTGTCGCCGGTATCCATCAACACCTGGCCGGTCCACGACGTCGAGAGCGCGCCGTTGATTGTCGCGTTGCCTTCGATGACCAGCGACGAGCGCACGGAAATCGCAGCATCATACGTGCCCGACAACGTCGCGTAGCCTTCGACGATCGTCGGGATGGTCTCGCCTTCCGCGAGCGTGATGCTCCCCCACACAACGAGCGTGTCCACTGCGAAGCTGCCGCCGCGTGTCACCGCCTGCTTGAAGCCAATCTTGCGCGCGGTCACGTCTGTCGAGCCACCGAACACAATCGTGTCGCCGCTCGGCGACGACAAGAAGTAGCCGTCGGCATCGACAATCGCATTCTCTAATCGAATGCCGTGACGTGCCGTGGCCGACGAGTTGAACGTCACCGTGCCGGTTGTTGCCGGCGCCACGAGCTTGCCGAAGCAGCTCGCGTAGCAGCCAATGCCGTTCACCGTGTCAGGATAGGCGAAGAAGACTGACTGCGCCGTCGCGTTCTCGAGATACGTCGTGTGCTGATAGCCGCCGATAAAGGCGTACGAGTTTGAGCCGCCCGCGGAGAAGTCGCCGAGCAAATGCAGCGAGCCACTGATGAGCGCGCTATTGCCACCGTCGAAGTTCGCAGTGCCGGTGACGAGAATCCCGGAGTTCTCCGCTTCCTGATGAATGAGCGTGTTGCCGACCACATTCAGATCACCGCCGACGTGCACGGAGTCGCCTTCGTACAGGTACAGACGCGAGTCGGAGTTAAGGGAGAGATCCCCGACGGTGCTGAGGAAGCCCACCACTTCGTACGCGCCGACGTTGAGGCCGAGGTTCGGGAACGCACCGGAGATGGTCGTGCTGTCGCTGCTGTTGGCGAAGAGCATGCCGCCCGTTGACGTGATTGCGAGCGTCGTCGGCGCAGTGATGCGACCGCTCACGTACAACGTGTAGCCGTCGAGGCCCAGCGTCGCACCGTCGTCGACGGTCAGGGCATTGACCTGCGAGCCGCCTACAGTCAGCACCGGGAAGTTGGGACGTCCCGCCGGCACGAGTACTGAGTCGGTTGCTGCGGGAACAACGCCAGACAGCCAGTTGCCCGCGTCCGACCAATCGGTGGACACGTTACCGGTCCAGATCACGTTGCCAACGAACGCCGCCGCCGTCGCCGTAAATGTCACCGGCGTCAGCGCTCCGGAGGAAGCCTCCACCGTCTGCGAGCCCACGAGCGTACCAAGCGTCCACTGCGTGCTGGCGTAGCCATCGCCATTGGTGACGACAGTATAGGCCGTCAGCACTCCATCGCCGCTGGTCACCGTAAACACCACAGTGTCGCCGACAATCTCATTGCCCGCAGCGTCAGTGACTGCGACAACCAGCGGATCAGCAAGAGCCAACGTTGCAAACCCAGACTGCGCATCACCTGAGACAATGCTCAGAATCGCCGCGCTACCCGGATCAACCGTGACGAACACGTTCGCGGCCGTCAGCGAACCCGACTGCGCGTTGAACGTGTACGTACCAACGAGATCCAACGTGAAGTCATTGAACGTCGCGAGTCCGTTCACCGCCGCTACGGACACGGTACCGCCAAAGCTCGAGCCCGGGGGTGAGTCCGTTACCAACAGCGTGACAACACCCGAGAAGCTGGTATTGCGATTGTCGTACGCATCAACCGCTTCAATTTCAATCACCGCACCGGTCGCAGGCGAAGCAACGCTGCTCGGGTACGTCATGATGTTCAGCTCATTTACCGGAGCAGGAACCGAGAGCAACGTGAACGTGTACCCGCCGCCGACGGCGGCTGACGCGGCACTCACAAAGACGGAGTCCACCGTGTTGCCGAACGTGACCACCGCGCGCGCGAATCCATCCACGTCTGTCGCGGTCTCTGAGTAGGTGATTGTTCCGTTGCCGACGACATTCCACACAATCGCATCAGCAGAAACACCGTTGCCGTATCCGTCCACCACGCGAACGACAAGCGTGTCGGTGAAGGCGAACACGGAATCCGTTTGCATATCACCGGACACGAGATTCAACACTGTCGGTGCATCAGCGGAAATTGTGAACAACGTACTGACTGTATCGGTGAGGCCCGCAGCGCTCGCACGCAAGCGATACTGGCCAGCAGTCTGCGCCGCGAAGTCCGTGAAGTTCGCGGTGCCGCCAGAGGCTGCCACGTCAAGCGTGCCGGTCACAACTGCGCCCGCCGGACCGGAGTCCACGGCGATGGTGATCGTGCCCCCGAAGCTCGACGCAACATTGCCGAGGGAATCAAGTGCGCGCACCTGCACAAACTGCGTGTTGCCCGCAGTCGTTGAATTGGGCTCCGTGAGGAAGATCAAGCGCGCGGGAGCGCCCGCAATCGCCGTCGCCGTAAACTGCACTGGCGATCCGCCGACTCCGGTGACGCTGGCCGAGATGGTGTTCACTGCAGTGCTGCTGCCCATCGTCGGGAAGATCCAAGCTTCGCCATTGCTGGCCGTAGTCGTTGGAGCAGGCGGCAAGGTCGCCGTACCGGCCACGGTCCACGAGACGACCACGCCTTCCACAGGATTGCCGTACGCATCGCGCACGCGGACAACCAGCGAGTCCGCGGTCGTGTTGGCGACTGTCGTGGTTTGGCTGTCGCCACTGACCTTAAGCAGCGTGTCCGGAGCGGCTGACAGAATGCTGAAGAGCAGCGTGGTGTCGGCATCCAATCCCGCAGCGCTGAACTCAAGCGAGTAATCGCCAGCAGTGGTGAGCACGAGATCGGCAAAGTTCGCTGAGCCAGTGCTCAAGAACTTGCTCAAGGTGCCCCCGAGGATATTTCCTGCAGGGCCCGTCAGTACTCGCACCGTGACGGAGTCCGCAGCCGACGACGCGGTATTGCCGAACTGGTCGCGTGCGATGATTTGCACGGTGCTGATGTTTGAGCCCGCGGTGGTGGTCGTGGGCTGCACGGCCGCGAACAGCTCAACCGCTGGTCCCGCGCTTACGAATGCGTTGAAGGTCAAGTCGGTGACGCCAGATGCCTGTGCCAAGAAGGTCTTGGCGCCAAGCGTCGAACCGGCGGTGACCGTCGTGGTCACCTGGCCATTCGCACCAGAGACGGCACTCGTCGGCGACAGCGTGAGGTCGTCAGCCGAGGTGAATGTGACTGTCACGCCCGACACCGGATTGCTGTACTGGTCGCGGACGACTGCAACCACGAAGTCGGGTCCAATGACGCCAGCTTGTAGCGCTTGCGAGTCGCCGGCCACCACCGCGAGCGCGAAGGCCGCGCCCGGAGTGGCTGTGGCATTGTACAGCACCGAGTCTGGTGTCAGTCCCGCTGCAAACGCACCAAGCGCAATCGGTCCAGACGTGGTTCCCAAGGTCACGCCAGTCTCGGCATAGCCGTTCGCATCAGTGGACACGATGGGCTGCAGGACAACCGCCGAGCCAGAGATCAAGCCGAAGTTGACGTTGACGCTGGCCACGCCATTGCCGAACGCGTCAACCACGCGAGCGCGAATCGCCAGTGGCAAGTTCAAAGTCACGGCGCCGCTCTGCCCGTCACCGCCGCTCTTGAGTAGGGCCGCCGGCGAAGCCGGGGAGATGTTAGTCGCCGTGGAGATACCGTCAGGCAACCCACCAGATATCACTACCAGCTCCCAGTCGCCGGCAAGACTAATCACCAAGTTCGGGAAGCTGATCACACCGTTCACCGCCGTCGTGGTATCGCCCGAGCCAATAATCGGCATCGGGGCACCAGAGATTGGGCGCATCTCGACGCGTGCCGGCCCGTTGTACGACGTGACCAGATTGCCGTATGCGTCGCGTATCTCAAACGCGAACGGCGGTAGCGCCTGGCCGGCCAAGCCCGGCTGCGGAGCAACTGTTTCTACGATCTGCGTCGCGGCAGCCGACGTCATCGTGAGGTTGAACACCGCCGTGCTCGCTACGCCAACCACATTCGCGTGGACGACGATGGCTCCCGCGGTATCTCCCATTATGACTTCAGTAGATGCCAAGCCCGACGCGTCCGTGAACGCGCTGGCTGTGGTCAGCGTGGCGTTGCCGCCGGCCACCGTGAAGTTCACCTGGGTGTTCGAAACCACATTGCCGAACTGATCTCGTACGACAACGACCAGCGGGTTGGCCGCCGCTGACTGCGGGGCCACGCTCTGGCCGTCTCCGCTCACGAGCTCGAGGGTGTCAGGCACATCCGGGCTCACGACGATCGCGCCAAGCGTTGCAGTGTCCGCAATGCTCGGTGACACAAAGCGAATCGCATAGGTACCCGGCACGCTGAACGAAATGCCGGCGAACTCGATGATCGAGGCATTCAGCACGCCGCGCGTGACGCCGCCCAGCACGCCGCCCACTGGACCGGACACAAGTTCCACCCAGACAGAGTCGGTGTTGGACAGCGCTGGGTTGCTGTACTGATCGCTGGCGAGGACGATGTACGCCGGGAAGGCCGAGGCATTCACCACGGCGCTGGTCGCACCCTGCGCGACTGACAATTGTGTTGCCGCCGCTGCCGTCACGTTCAGCGTGAAACCGAGGTTGACAGCGCCCGGCGTGCCAAACGTGAAGTTCATTTCGCCAACCGTCGTACCACCGATCACCTGCACGGCGACGCGACCGTTTGCGTCGGACACCGTGCTCGTTGCACCGAACGTGAGATCATCGGCGGTCGTGACATTGACCGTCACGCTTGGCACCGCGTTGCCGTGTACGTCGCGCACGATGGCAACAGCGCTGTCTGCGGCTGCGAGACCAGCGGCAGTCGTCTGCCCGTCGCCGCTGACGAGGTCGAAAGTGACTGGGACGTCGGGTGTGGAGTTCGCATTGAAGAGCAGCGAATCGGGCGTAAGGCCCGCAGCGAATGCCCCAAGCACGATGGCGCCCGCGCCACCGTCGAAGGCTGGCGTTACCTCGGCGTAGCCGTCTGCATCGGTGGCAACAATCGGCGTGTAGATAGTCGCCGAGCCAGAGATGACGTTGAAGTTGACGTTCACACCGCTGACACCGTTACCGAACGAGTCCGTCACGCGCGCGCGTATCGGCAACGGGAAGGCCGTTGCAACGATGCCGCTCTGCCCATCACCGCCGCCCTTACCCAAGAGCGCCGGCGCCGCTGGAGTAATGGTGACTGCTACGCTCACGTAATCCGGTACGCCTGCAACCTGCACCACCAACTCCCAGTCGCCGGCAGTGTTGATCTGCACACCGCTAAACGTTGCGACGCCGTTCAACGCGTCCACCGAGTCACCGGCCACAATCACTGGCTGCAATGCGCCGCCGGGGATCTGTGCCAGCAACTTCACCGGACCATTGAAGTTCGTCGCGACGTTGCCGTAGCTGTCTCGCACTTCGTATTGGAATGCGCCGAGTGTGCTGCCCGCCGCCCCGCCAGCT
>JAYUWY010000319.1:0-15765 GCA_043753285.1 Gemmatimonas sp.
ACGGTCAGCGCGCGCTCATCGTCGCACCGGCACGCGCTGGTAAGACGATGTTGATGCAAGCGATTACCGAAGGCATCGCGATCAATCATCCCACAGCCACGTTGCTCATCCTCCTCGTGGACGAACGTCCCGAAGAAGTCAGCGAAGCGATTTCGTGGGGCGTTGGCGAAGTGGTTGCATCGAGCTTCGACCAGCCCGCCAAGCGGCACGTCGAAGTCGTTGAGATGGTGATCGAGCGTTCGCGGCGTCTGGTGGAGCAGGGCAAGGATGTCATCATCGTGCTCGACTCGCTCACGCGTATGGCGCGCGCATTCAACACCGCGGAGCGCGGCACCGGCCGCACACTCTCCGGCGGTCTCGACACCTCCGCGATGGCGAAGCCGAAGGCGTTCTTTGGTTCAGCACGCAACATCCTGCCGCAGCACGGCGGTGGTTCGCTGACCATCATCGCGACGGCGCTGGTGGAAACCGGCTCGCGCATGGACGACGTGATCTTCGAAGAGTTCAAGGGCACCGGCAACTGCGAGATCAAGCTCGATCGCGGTCTCGCCGAGAAGCGCATCTTCCCCGCGTTTGATATCGCCACAAGCGGTACGCGTCGCGAGGAGAAGCTGTACAAGGCCGAGCAGATTGACGCGATTTATACGTTGCGTCGTGGTCTGCAGCAGATGCCGCCGCAGTCGGGCATGGAGTGGCTGATTAAGCGAATTGCGGGCACTACGTCTAACGATGCTCTTCTAGCTGGGCTGTAATACTGGACGTGAGACTTGAGACGTGAGACTTGAGAGGGCGCGCGGACTATTGTCGGCGCGCCCTCTCTCACGTCTCAAGTCTCACGTCTCAAGTCCCAGGTCTCACGTCTCAAGTCTCAAGTCTTTAGCTCGTCCCACAGGCAGGCTATTGCTGCCATCCCCTTCCTAAAATTCTCCTGACTAATCCACTCATCCGGCGCATGCGCATTCTCGCCGGGGAGTCCGAAGCCAACAAGCAGCACTGGTGCTTGGAGAATTGTCGCGAAGTCATTCACGACAGGAATTGATCCGCCTTCACCGACGATGACGGGCTTACGACCGAACGCGGCTTCGAGGGCGCGTGATGCGGCGTCATAGAGCGGACCATCAAGATCTGCACGCCACGCGCGACCGCCGTGGAGTTCGGTGACTTTCACCGTCACTCCCTTGGGCGCGACGTTCATCACGTGCTTCTCGAGCAGCTTCGCGATGGCCTTGGGATCTTGGTCAGGGACGAGGCGGCAGCTCACTTTGAGCATCGCATGTCCCGGCAACACAGTCTTCGCGCCTTCGCCGGTGTAGCCGCTGAGCAAGCCGTTCACCTCGCAGGTGGGACGCGTCCACAACTTCTCGAGCGTGGTGTAGCCAGGCTCGCCACCGAGTGCCGTGACGTTGAGATCGCGCATGAACGCGGCGTCTTCAAACGGCAGTGCGCGCATGCCTTCGCGCACCGCGTCAGGAAACGCACGCACGGTGTCATAGAATCCCGGAATCGCGATGCGCCCATCCGCATCGTGAAAGCTGGCCATGATGCGCGCCAACGCCATCGCCGGATTCACCACGGCGCCGCCGTACATGCCCGAGTGCAAGTCGGAGTTGGGGCCGGTGACATCGATCTGCAAATACGCTAAGCCACGCAGTGAGCTCAGAATGCTCGGAATGCCTGGCGCGAACATCGTGGAGTCGCTGATGACTACTGCGTCGCAACGTAGCCGGTCTTTGTTCGCCGCAACGAACGTGGCGAGATTCTCGGAGCCCACTTCTTCTTCGCCTTCGGCGAGGACGATGACATTCACGGGCAACGAACCGCGCGTCGCGAAGTGCGCTTCAAGGGCCGCGATGTGTAGCCAGAGCTGGCCTTTGTCGTCTACCGAGCCGCGCGCATAGATGTTGCCGTTGCGCAGCGCGGGTTCAAACGCCGGAGACGTCCACAGCTCCAACGGCTCCGCTGGCTGGACGTCATAGTGACCGTACACGAGAATCGTCGGTGCGCCCGGCGGTGCCTTGCGCCACTCGGCGAGCACAATTGGATGTCCCGGCGTCTCGCACGTTTCAACCGTCATGCCGATGCGCGCGCACTGTGCGTGTAGCCATGCGGCTGCGGCGCGCGTGTCGCCATTGTGCTCAGAGCGTGCGCTGACGCTGGGAATGCGCAAGAACGCAAAAAGATCGTCGTGCAGTCGCTGATCGTTGGCGTCGAGCCAGGCGACGAGCTTTGGGTCAATCGTTGTGCGAGTATTCACGGACGGTCCAGTGGATCGTTGAGGTCAACCGGCCACGTACCGCGCCACTGCGCGAGTGCCCAGGTGCGGCGCACGGCAATGGTGTCGCCGCGGTACGTGCGCGCGGCGAGGAAGCCGGGATTGATCATGACGAAATGCGGCATGAGCGAATCGATCAGCGCGGGCATTTGCGCAGTATCGGTGGTCATGATGATGAGCGTGGCGCCTTTGGATGCCGCGTCTTGAAAGCGCT
Organism: Gemmatimonas sp.; assembly: GCA_043753285.1. GTDB lineage: Bacteria > Gemmatimonadota > Gemmatimonadetes > Gemmatimonadales > Gemmatimonadaceae > Pseudogemmatithrix. The sequence continues at coordinate 2,487 of JAYUWY010000319.1, forward strand.
TCCACAGATCGTACTGATTGCGCCGGCCAAGCAAGTTCACCGACATCACCGTCGGATGCGCTGGGTGATGCCACGCGAGCATCGCTGCGTCCTGATACCGTGTGGCCGCCGCGAACATCGGCTCGGTGTTGAACTCCGTGGAGCGCATCGCGTGTTGGTCCAAGAAGTGCACGAGTGTTCCCCAGTCGGCAGTGCGCGCGACGGGATCGCGACGCGGCACGAGCGGCAAGAACGGATGCACCGCGTGCACCAACGCAATCGCCGTGAGTCCGCCAGCCAGCGCAAGCCCACTGCGATCCCACCGCGTGCGCGCGTTGACGCGCGTGGCGGCGAAGAGTGCGAGCACCGGCAGCCAGCCAATCGCCGGCCAGTTTGCTTCGACAGAGCGCCGCGTTGCACTGTACAGAAAGAATCCGAGTGCAAGCAGTGCGACCTGCGCGAGCAGGAATCGGCGGGCATCGCCGTTGGGATTGTAGTCGCGCTTGACCGCGGCAATCAACAACACAAACAGGATCGGCGTGACGAGCGCAGCTTGCCCACCAATCAAGTTGAGCTCACGCTGCCACCAGCTGCCGCGCGCTACCGCACCGAGTCCGTGACCGAGTTGAAAGCGAAACGCAATCCACTGATTGTCGGCGTTCCAAAACAGCACGGGCAGCATCACGAGCGACGCCAGCGCGACGGCCACCCATGGCCCGGGAGTGCGCAGCTGACGACGCAACTGCGGATGAATCATCACCGCAAGCGCAATGGCAATCGGCACGAGAATGCCGGTGAACTTTGACGCCATCGCGAATCCGATGGAAACACCGGCGACGCTCCACCACACGAGAGCAGCGCGCGGCGCCTCCACGCTCACGGCGCGAACGACCGCCCAGAGTGTGAGCGCCACAAATGCGAGCAGCGGTGCATCGGGCGTTGCGAGAATGAACCCGACCGTGAACGGCGTGCACGCGAGCAGCAACGCCGCGAACCGCGCCGCAGAAGCACCCGCGAGTTGGCGCGCCGTATCAGCGAGCGCGAGCGCAGCAACCGTGCCGCACAGCACGGGAAACAGGCGGACTCCCATCGTCGTGATTCCCTGCAACTTCACGCCACCAGCAATCAACCACGCGATGACCGGCGGATGGTCGAAGTATCCAAACGCGAGGTGGCGCGACCAGTCCCAGTAGTACGCTTCGTCTTCGACGAGCGGAACCTTCGCCGCCACCGCGAGTCGCACGAGCGTCGCAATCACAATGATGGCGAGTGTTTGCCACCACAACTTCCTCTCGCGCGTGGCGTCGGTCGTCGTCGTCACAGTTAGAGTCTCAACGTGAAGTGAAAGCGCCCATCGGCGTACCCATGCGCACGGGTAGCGCTGGCGCCCAGTCCTGTTGGAATGTCACGCCCGGAGAGGGAAACAACATCACCACTGTGGAGCCGAGGAGAAACCGACCCATCTCCGCGCCCTTGGCCAACTGAATTGAACCATCCGCGTATTCCCACGTGCGCACGACACCTGGGCGAGGCGGATTCACTACCCCGTGCCACACCGTCGCCATGCTCCCGACGATTGTCGCACCCACGAGCACCATCGCAAACGGACCGCGCTCGCCTTCAAAGATGCAGACCACGCGTTCATTGCGCGCAAACAATCCCGGCACGCCGTCAACCGTCGCAGGATTCACAGAGAACAAATCGCCGGGCACGTGCGTCATCTGCACCAGGCGACCGGCGCACGGCATGTGAATGCGATGATAGTCGCGCGGGCTCAGATAGATCGTCGCGAAGCTGCCACCGTGAAATCGCTTGGCCGTGGCTTCATCGCCGCCGAGCAGCGCGGTGGTCGTGTAGAGGTGTTGCTTGGCCTGCACGAGGCGGTCGCCGTCGAGCGCGCCGCACACGCTGATCGCGCCATCCACCGGACACACCAACTCGGCGGTCGCGATGGGGCGCGCGCCGTCGCGCAGCGGTCGCGTGAAGAACTCGTTGAACGAGGCGTACGACGCCGGATCTGGATTGGCGGCTTCCGACATATTTACGCCGTAGCGATTCACAAACCAGCGAATCGCGGACGTGGTGACCCCGCCCCACTCAGCGCTCGCAAAACGTCCGGCGAGCGAAGTTAGTAGTTGCTTGGGGTACAGGTACTGCAGTGTGACGAAGGCGCTAGGCATCGTCCAAAGATAACGCCATCCAGCGGCCGACTCGATGCTACGGAGTCTGGGCGCGGCGCGCTTCGTAGTTCGTCACCGCCGTCCGCAGCGTATTGAGCAGTTCCGCTTGATTGCGAAGCTGGTACTGGCGCACAAACAGCTCTTTAGCGGTGCCGTTTCGCGTGTACTGAATGCGAACCCATGCCAAATCCGCGCGATTCATGGGCCGCACTTCGTCAACAAACGTGAACTCGGCGATGGCGAGCTCCACCCTATCACGCCCGTTGCGAAACAGCATTGAATCCGCGGTGACCACGAACTGCGCCATTCCCGCAGACTCCGGAACGCTAAAACCGCCCGTGGTGCGCTCACCGCGCGGCGCCGTGGCGGTCGCCCGTACGCCTTCTGCCCCACCCATCTTTGACGATGTGCCGCTCGTGAGCGACTCGCGTAGCTCAATGTCGTAGAACGATGCCGGAAAGCGCACGCGCGCCTGCGCGTGCGCGCTCGAGGCTACTACGACCAGCAATGCGAAGGCGAGAGTTCTCACGGGATCACTCGAAGTCGAGGGCCAGGTCCAGACTCGGCGCACTATGCGTCAGTGCACCAATCGAAATACGCTCCACGCCAGTTTCTGCAATCCCGCGAACGGTGTCAAGCGAAACGCCGCCAGACGCTTCCGTCCACGCGCGACCCTTGGCCAGCTCCACGCATTCTCGGAGCGCGTGATTGGACATGTTGTCGAGCAGCAACGCCTCGGCGCCTGCACCGAGTGCTGCTTTCACTTGCGCCACAGTATCGCACTCAACTTGGACGAGCATTCCCGGCGGCGCGAAGCCGCGCGCGCGCTGCACGGCAACGGCCACATCGCCACCGCACGCTGCAAGATGATTGTCTTTGATGAGCACTGCGTCTGCGAGCGTCGCACGGTGATTGGTGCCACCGCCGCAGCGCACTGCGTATTTCTCCAACAGGCGCCAACCTGGTGTCGTCTTGCGCGTGTCGAGAATTTTCGCGCCCGTGCCCTGCACCAGCGCTACATAGCGCGCGGTCAGTGTCGCGACGCCAGAGAGTCGTTGCACAAAGTTGAGCGCAACGCGCTCTGCCGAAAGAATTCCGCGTGCGCTACCCGAGAGATGCAGCACCGTGTCGCCCTTCTTCACGGCGAGCCCGTCGCGCGCATCAACGCGCACTTCCAGTTTTGGATCCACGAGCTGAAACGCCATCACTGCCAGCGGCACACCACTGAGCATACCATCTGCGCGCGCAACAAAATCCGCGCGTGCGCGATGACTGGGCAACACAGTGGCGAGCGTCGTAACATCCTCGAACGCACAATCTTCCTCGAGCGCGGCGCGCACGAGAGTCGTGAGTGCGCTGTCTTCCAGCGGGAATCCGTCCGCCGCGCCACGCATCGTCACTCGCCCGGATCCACGCCGGGGCCCGGCGGGGTAGCCTGCGAGCTCCCGATACTCACCATGCGCTCAATTGCGCGCTGAGCACGCTTCGCAACGTCGGGCGGCACCGTGATCTGATGCTCAAGGTTCTCCAGCGCACGTAACACCTTGGGCAACGTCGTGACTTTCATGTACGCGCACGACGCGCGCTCATTGGCCGCGTAGAACTTCTTGTTGGGATACGCGCGCTCGAGGCGGTGCAGAATACCAATCTCCGTCGCGATAATAAAACTCTTCGCGGACGACTCGCCCGGCCGCTTGATCATGCCCTCGGTCGAGAGAATGTGCACGCCTTCAGGATCCACATCGCCAGCGCTGACGGCTTCGACAACACTCGTCGCGCAACCGCACTCAGGATGAATCAAGAACTCCGCCTCAGGATGCAACTTGCGTTGCAAGCGAATGTTCTCGGGATCAATGCCCGCGTGCACATGGCACTCGCCCATCCACACGTGAATGTTCTCGCGACCGGTCACGCGACGCACGTGCGCACCAAGGAACATGTCTGGCAAAAACAGAATCTCTTTGTCCGCTGGAATCGCGTTGATGACATCCACCGCGTTGCCCGACGTGCAGCAGTAGTCGCTTTCGGCTTTCACTTCGGCCGTGGTGTTCACATACGACACCACCACGGCACCTGGATGCTCGGCCTTCCACGCAATCAATTGCGCGGCATCAATCGTGCTCGCGAGTGAACAACCCGCGGCGAGATCCGGCAACAACACAGTCTTTGTGGGCGACAAGATGGCCGCGGTCTCGGCCATGAAGTGCACGCCGCAGAACACGATGACCTGTGCGCTTGTCTTGGCGGCTTCGCGAGAGAGTCCGAGTGAGTCGCCCACATAGTCGGCGACGTCTTGGATCTCGGGGCGTTCGTAATTGTGCGCGAGAATGACCGCGTTGCGTTCTTTGGCGAGCGCCTTAATGCGGCGCTGAAGCTCGGCGGTTTCGCGATCGGCTGCGGTCGGGGCCATGCGAGAAATCTATGCCCTTACCACTCGATATGCCGCCCCCGCCACTTGTTCTTGGGCTTGGGGAAATCACTCCGGAAATGCCCACCGCGCGACTCACGTCGGAGGAGCGCCGAGTCCACGATGAGTTTGGCCGTGTCCACCATGTTGATTTCTTCGGTGGCACCCGGCGACAAGCGCGCACGGATGGCATCGAGCGCCTTTTTTGCGTCGCGCAAACCCTTGGCATTGCGGTCAATACTCGCGTGAGTCCACATCAGCGTGCGGATTTCGTCGGCGGCCACTTGAGCGGCGCCGCGGTCGCGCAAACGCGGCACATCGAACTCCACTTTCCGCGGCACGCGCGGGAGCCGCGGCTGGTTTACCATGTCGCGCGCGACGCGCTCGGCGAACACGAGGCCTTCGAGTAGCGAGTTGGATGCGAGTCGGTTAGCACCGTGCACGCCGGTGCGCGAGACTTCGCCGCACGCGTACAGGCGCTCCACCGATGAGCGTCCCGCCAAGTCCGTGACGATGCCACCCATCATATAGTGGGCCGCTGGCGTGACAGGAATGAGATCGCGTCGCGGATCAATACCGCGCGCCAAACACAGCGCAAGAATTCCAGGAAAGCGCCGCGCGAAGGTGCGCGAGAGTTTCGTTGCGTCGAGCCACACGCCGCTGCCCGCCTGCTGCACGCGAAAAATCTCGCGCGCCACAATGTCACGCGGTGCAAGCTCCGCGAGCTTGTGCCGCCGCGTCATAAAGCGCGCGCCGCGCGAGTTCACGAGCACTGCACCTTCGCCGCGCACCGCTTCGGAGATCAGCGCGAGCGGATTCTCTGGAGTCTCAAGTGCCGTGGGATGGAACTGCACAAACTCCATATCCGCGAGCTTCGCGCCCGCGCGATACGCAATCGCGTAGCCGTCACCTGTGGCGACGAGCGGATTCGTGGTGTAGCGGTAGAGCTGACCACAGCCGCCGGTAGCAATCACCGTCGCGTCAGCAATGATCTCCACCGCTTTGCCGTTTACGTTTGCGCGCACACCGCAGCAGCGCCCGTTGGCGATGATGAGGTCAAGCGCACGCGCAGTTTCTAGCACCGTGATGTTTGCACGTTCATTGACGCGATGAATCAGCGCGCGCGCGACTTCAGCGCCGGTTTGATCGCCCTTGGCGTGCACGATGCGCTTGCGCGAGTGTGCAGCTTCTTTGCCGAGCGTGAATCGTCCGCTCAAGTCTGTGTCGAATTGCGCGCCAGCATCGGCCAGCTCGCGCACGCGCGCGGGACCTTCGGCGACGAGCACTTCGACGGCGGCAGCATCACACAACGCCGCACCTGCGGCGAGCGTGTCTTGGCGATGTAAGTCGGGCGAGTCTCCCGCACCGAGCGCGGCGGCAATACCGCCTTGCGCCCACGCTGTCGCGGAGTCGCGCAGCGAGCGCTTCGTGAGCACGACCACGTCGCCGTGATCTGACGCGCGCCACGCAGTCTGTAGCCCCGCAATGCCAGAGCCAATGACGACGAACCGCGTTCGAATGCGCTGCACCATCTCTAGAAGATACTGAGGTTCACGTAGCGCTTGGGGTTGCGACGGAAATCTGCAATCAACGATCGCAAATCAATCACAAGGGAGTCCGAGTTTCTGTACAGGGATGGATCGTTCACCAACAGACCAATCGATCCCTCGCCGCGCTCAATGCGTCCGAGCAGCGTGTCCGCCTTACCGAACACGCCGCGCATAGACATCTCGGTGCGCTCCAGCGAAACGGACATCGTCGCGAGCCGCTCACTGAGCAGTCGCAAGTTGATTGCCGCCTGCTGCACTTCGCCCACGATGCGTTCTACTTCGCCCTGCGATGTCGCGGAGTCGAGGCGCGTGACTGTGCGCTTAAACGCTTCCATGCCAGCAGCGAGTTCTTGCGCACCGCTGCGCACGTTCGTGCCAATGGAGTCGAGATTGCGCGACTGCGTGCGCACGGTCTGCGACAACTGACCAGACATCGAATTGAAATTGCGAATCGTCATGCGCAGTTCACGCGCCGCGCTGTCGTCAAACGCCACGCGCACGCGCTCCGCAACAGACGCCACGTTGCCCGCGATGCCGCCGGCGACAGACGTGAGCTGTGCGATGTCCGGCAACACAGCGCCAGGTAGCGTTGCCGGCGGCGCACCGACAGTGTCCTCGAGCTGCAACATCACTTCGCGAATATCCGGTGCTGCATCGCGACGCGTGATCACCGCCTGCCATTCACCAAACAGCGACGACGACTGAATCAACACAACCGGATCGGCCGGGAGGCGAATGCCTTCGTTGAGCTTGAGCTCCACCGTCACCCATCCGCCATCTGCGAGCGCCACACTCTCTACACGACCAGTGTTCACGCCGCGAATCACCACGCCGTTGCCCACCTGCATGTTGCCCACGTCGCGGAATCGCGCCGTCACCGAAGTGCGTCGCGTGCCGAGTTCGGCTTGCTGCAGATACATCGTACCGGCAATGAGGACGAGCATCGTGCTGAGCACGACCGCTCCCACCACCCAGTCATTTCTTCGTTTGCTCATCGCGCTCTCCCGAGTAGCCATATCATCGCCCAGAAGGCATCAAGGACGAGAATCATCACGCACGACTGCACCACCGCGCGTGTTGCTGCCCCGCCAACCCCCTGCGCGCCGCCGCGTGTGCGCAAACCGGCCGCACTCGCGAGAATGGTTACCGCAAATCCAAAGCTCGCTGACTTTACCAATCCGTAGCGCACGTCAAAAGTGTCGAAGAACAACCGCACACCTTTCAAAAACTCTGGCGTACTCAAACCGAGCAGCAGCAGCGAGGCCATCCAGCCCGCCAACATGCCCATCGCCATCGCCGCACCGACCACCACCGGAAACATCAGAATGCCGGCCAGTACCCGAGGGACGACGAGGTATGCCACGGGGTCATAGCCGAGTGTCTCCAGCGCGTCGATCTGCTCGGTCACGCGCATCGTGCCAATCTCAGCGGCGATGCTCGCGCCCACGCGGCCAGCCAACGCCAATCCTGTAAGAACTGGGGCCAGCTCTAGCATGATTGTCTTCTGAACCAGCGTGCCTACGAGATATCGCGGCACCGCACCGGTGAAGCTGTAGCTCGCCAACAGCGCCAGCACGACGCCCGTGAATCCGGCAATCAGAATGCCGATGGGCAGCGAGTCCACGCCGAGCTGCCGCGCCTGCAGCGCAAAGTTCGGTGTCCAGGTTTTGGTATCGCGAAGCGCACGGAACGTCTCAGCCGTCAGCCGGCTCGCCGTTCCGATCGTTCCCAACCCCATCCGCATGGACCTGCCGAGTGACTCGAACACTTTGGGAAGTTACGCCGCGGCGGGTCCACTACCAGAGGCAATCGCAGTGAGCCGAAGGAGTCCCGAAGCCCCGAGCCATTTCGCGCGCCACGAATTCCTGACAAAGGCACGAGTATCCGCGTGTTACTTTACCTGTCGCCGATGGGCGTTTCGCTCCGGCCGCGACTCATCTGGATGGGATTCTGGGCAAGCTCGTCATTCTGATGGTCACTGCGTTCGTGGACATGGTGGGGCTCCTCATGGTGCTCCCACTCCTCCCGTTTTACGCGCAGAAATTTGTGGGACACGGGCCGCTGTGGACCGCGCTCGATTCCGTCGGACTCGGCGGCCAAGGCACCGTCATCGCGATTCTTGTTTCGAGCTTTGCGATTGCACAGCTCGCGAGCGCGCCGCTGTGGGGTCGCGTTTCTGATAGATACGGCCGTCGCCCTGCGCTGATTGTCGGACTCGTGAGCTCTGGCCTCGCGTATATCGTGTTCGCGTTTGCTGGATCGCTCGAGCTGCTGTTGCTCTCGCGCATTGTGCAGGGCGCTGGCGGCGGCACCGTGGGTGTGATTCAGGCATACGTCGCCGATGCCACTGAACCGCAGGATCGCGCGAAGGCGCTGGGATGGCTGTCCGCCGCGACGAATGCGGGCGTAGCGATTGGTCCCGCGATTGGTTCGTTCTCTGCGCGCTGGGGCCACGAGTGGCCGGGTCTCATCGCCGCCGCGATCACGCTCGTCAATGTGATTTTCGCGTGGAAGTATCTCAGCGAGTCCAACGAGCACGCTGGCGTGAAGACTGCGGATCGTCCAAAGGTTTCTGGCTCACGCGAAACGTTATTGCGCGTCACGACGCATCCAGGCTTACCAGCGAGCCGCCTGATTTGGATCTATGCAATTGCGATGACTGCGTTTCACGGAATGAACGCGATCCTCGCGCTGTTCCTCGGCGCAGAGTTTGGCATTGATGAAACGAGCATCGGCTGGGTCTACGTGTATATCGGCGTGCTCTCAGTGCTCACGCGCGCCGTGTTCCTTGGTCCGTTGGTAGATCGCTACCGAGAGCCAAAGCTTTCGCGATACGGCGGCGTGTTCTTAATGCTCGGCATGGCGGCGATTCCGTTCACCACCAATTTGTTCGCACTCGCGCTCGCACTTTTTCTCATTCCGCTCGGCACCGCGTTCACGTTTCCCTGTGTGACGGGGATGTTGTCGCAGGTGATTCCGAATCACGAACGCGGCCTGTATATGGGCGTGCAGCAGAGCTTTGGCGGTATGGCACGCGTCGTGGGGCCGCTGTGGGCGGGGTTCGCGTTTGACTATCTCGGGCACGGCGTGCCGTTCTGGACGGGCGCCGCGCTGGCGGCGTTTACGATCTTCCTCGGCGTGGGCATTGAGCAGCACTTGCCTGGTGCGGCGCGAAAGCCGGCTACTTAACAGCTTTCACCACGGAGGCACGAAGGGCCACGTGCCGCACCAAGCTTCAGCAACGCCATTGAAGAGATGCGTCTTGGCACCGCGGGGCGGTGAGTGCACTACGGTTCCCTCCGTGCCTCCGTGCTGAAGCAGTTACAACTTCTCTCGCGCGACAAACTCACCAGTGCGCCCCTGAGTCGCGGGATGCCGCGACATTGACGCGTCTTCGGTCTCAGTGATTAGCCGCACGCCGCGCTCAAAGAAGATGTAACTGTACGCCCACTGCAGCATCACGCTGATGCGATTGCGGAAGCCAATGAGATACGCGATGTGGATGAACGTCCACAGATACCACGCGAGTCGCCCGCGAAACTGCAGCTTGCCATCAAAGAAACTCGCAACGGCTTTGTGCCGACCAATCGTCGCGAGATCGCCCTTGTTGAAATAGTGAAAGGGCTCCAGCGGCTCCCCTCTCATATGATGTCGCACGTTCTTCGCGGCCCACTTGCCCATTTGATTCGCTGCGGGCGCGACGCCTGGCACCCAACGTCCGTCAGGTTGCTTCACGGCTGCGGCATCGCCGATCACGAACACGCGTGGATCATCAGGAAGTGAAAGATCCTGCGCGACGAGCACGCGACCAGCGCGATCAGTGTCAGTCTCCAACGACTTGGCAAGCGGTGAGGCTGCATTGCCTGCGGCCCAAAACACCGATTGCGTGGGAATGAACTCATCACCGATGTGCACGCCCTGCTCGGTGATGTTCGTGACGAGCGTGTTCACACGCACTTGTACGCCAAGCTTTTGCAGGTCTTCGCTCGCCTTGGCAGACAATGCTTCGGGGAACGCGGGAAGAATGCGCGGCCCGCCTTCGACGAGAATCACGCGCACCAGCGATGTGTCAATGCGACGGAAGTCCGGACGAAACGCCCAACGACACATCTCCGGCAACACTCCGGCGAGCTCTACGCCTGTGGGACCGCCGCCGACGAGGACAAACGTGAGGAGCGCTTTGCGCGCGAGCTCGTCCTCCTCCCACTCCGCGCGTTCAAACGCGAGCAAGAAGCGCTTACGAATACGGCGTGCATCTTCGATGCTCTTTAGCCCTGGCGCCCAGCGCTCCCACTCGTCGTTGCCGAAGTAGCTGTGCCTCGTGCCCGGCGCGACAATCAAATAGTCGTAGTGAATCGGTTCGGGTTCACCCAACACACGAATCGCGCGGTTGCGTCGTTCGATTTTCTCGACGGTTCCGAGTAGCGTGGTGACGTTCTTCTGCTTGCGCAGAATCCAGCGGATCGGCGCCGTGATGTCGCTGGGCGCCAAGCCGGTCGTCGCCACTTGATACAGCAGCGGCTGAAACAGATGGTGATTCGTGCGATCAATCAGCATCACGTCTACATCCACGTTTGCAAACGCGCGCGCGGCGTTCAGTCCGCCGAAACCGCCACCGATAATGACGACGCGCGGGCGCACGTTCATCGCGGTAGATCCTCGGGCAATCCCGCGGACAACAAGTTCACAAACAGTCGCGCGCTGCCTGGCACTCCGCCGGGCAATTGTCTAAACAGCGAGAGCGTTGTGTACACGTAGCGGCCGCGTCCCATTGGCAAATCCAAAATGGCGCCGCGATTCTCGGGCTCGTCAGGATCGTTCATCGCCAAGGGCGTGCGGTACTGCGCATCAATTATGCTCGGCATGTACAGCGCGCGCTCTTGCACCCAGTCGGCCCAATCCGCGTCGGCTATGCGATTGGGCCAACGCAGCAGTTTGCTCGACGCATCCAGAACGCGCACCGGCGCATTCTCGAGCGTGACGCGGGCGGCTGGACGTGTGTACTGCACAGGGAGCGGCATCATGCCAGACAGCCCCATCTCAGCTTGTCCGTACTGCACGACCAATGTTCCGCCGCCGCGCACCCACTCAAACAGGCGCGGATTCGCCGCGCGCATCTCAACACTCGTTTCATACGCGCGCGGACCGATCACAACCGTCGTGTACTGCGTGAGGTCGAGTAGCGGCAACTGCGCCGCATCAAGCAACGTGATTGGAATGTCCAGCTGCGAGAGCACTGGTGACACCGCGTCCGATACGCCGCGTACATACGCCACGCGCAGTGCGCGCGGCACGTTCACTGGCACCGCCAACAAATACGCGGCCGACTGCCGATACATCCGCTGCGGCCGAATGTGCGGATACTCAATAGATGTGAAGCCCTCCACGAATACCGTGCCTTCGCTCTCGGCACCGACGCCAAAGTCGTGACGACCCGCGGCGAGGCGCCCAGACAGCGTGATATACACTTCCGCCGTCGCGCCTGGTGCAAGCACCAGCGAATCCGGCAGCCCGCTCGCGCGCAGTCCGCGCGGGACGAGAGATCGAAAGCGCAGCGTGCGATGGCGTGTGGTGTGCGAGCGCAATGTCACACGCAAGCGACGTTCGATCTGCTCGTTAGCGCGCACATACTCCAGCGTGCGATCGAGCGCGATGGTGATGGGCTGTACGCCGCCCACTGGACGATTCTGCTCGCCGAGTATTGGGTCGGCGAAACGATACGTGAGCGAGCCAGCGCTGAGTGAAGTTCCTGCGCCGGCAATGAATACACCAACACGCACGTCAGTCACGCGCCGGACGTCCTCTGCCACACTCACGCTGGGCACGAGTTCGTCGCGCACACCAGCAGACACGCGCGACAATCCGTCGGCGGGCGATTGCGTGTCGCGAAACATTGCGGTGCCGGCGCGCGAACCCACCCACCACGGACGGCTGTCCACCAGACCGATCACGTGCACGTCGAGTGTGGTGTCGCGACCCGCATTGACAACAATGGGTTCTGCAAACTGCACCGGCCGCAAGCCCGTGAGCAGCAAGTCGCGCAGTTCCAAAGTGTGCGTGCCGCGATTGTACACGTTCACGCGCACAGCCAACGAATCGCCGAACGCCACGAGCTCCTGCTGCGCGGTTGCTTCGATGAGAATACCGCTGGCTTGCATCAGCGCGCCGCGTGCGCGCGCGAGCATCTGTTCGATCGCAACGTCGAGCTCCGACTCGTCTGCCGTGCACCGCGTCGGCGGTCCAGTGATGCTTTGGTACCGCTCCACAGGCACGAGCTGGCACCGTGGCACTGTGCCGCGAGTGTACTCCAGCGACGTTGTCGCGCGTGCGAGCCCAGGGACAATCGCCGAAGGATTCCGCAAGTCGAGCGAGCGCCGCAGGGAATCCACCCGAGCCGCGACGTTGCGCAAGCCCGCCGCGCGCTCGTTCAAAAGCGTGGCGAGGCGATTGACCGTCGTATCTACGCCATCAAAGACCGAACGTTCTTCATTCGCAGGCGTCGCATCGTTCACACGCGAGACTTCGCGCGTAAGTCGCGTTTCGGTGGCCCCTCGGCGCTGCACCACACCAAAACCTTGTGAGCGATGCTGCGACCGACTCTCGCCCGCAATCTCCGCCGCGCTGCGCCCCAGTACGGCGTCGTACTCGCCAACCTGCATCGTGAGTGTGCTCGGGCTGTTTCGCGCCCACGCCCCGCGGTAGAACTTGCTCGGCGTCCACGGACGTCCATGTGTCGCCACGGGAAACCGCAGCGTATCCATCGCGACGTCAAATGCTTCGCGCGCGAGAATGCCGCTCGCCTCGTGATGTCCGTGCCCGTCGGCGCGCGTGCCGCTGAACATCGCCACCATGACATGCGGTCGATAGCTGCGAATCACGCGCACGACGTCGCCGAGTACTTGCTCGCGATTCCATTGCGTGAACGTCTCTTCGGCGTTCTTCGAGAAGCCAAAGTCATACGCGCGCGCGAAGAATTGCTGCGCACCGTCCACTCGACGAGCCGCAAGAAGTTCTTCGGTGCGAATCGCGCCGAGTGCTTCGCCGAGTTCGCTGCCAATCAAATTTTGCCCGCCGTCTCCGCGCGTGAGTGACAAATACGCCGCGTGCACCTGATGTCCGCGCGCCAACTGCGCGAGCAAGTTTGTGTCTTCGTCATCCGGATG